>DASUEC010000254.1:0-7445 GCA_036275255.1 Limnobacter sp.
GACCGTTGCCCGCCGTCGACGAACCGCTCAACGGCGCATGCCGCAAATGACTTTGGTTAATGAAAGATTTCGACTTCGGGCATGCCAACCAAACCACCCCGTTGTACCAGTCATGGAGCAAGTCGCGCGTGGGAACAGCGCCAGAGGCCACACAACGCTCATACTCCAAAGCACTCAACGTGGCTTGGGGAGGCTCAAACACGGGCAAACCCACCAGCCGCCCCCGGTGCGGCATTGCATTCAAACGCTCGGCAACATAACCGGGGGCATGCCCCGCAAAATCAATGGCGCACTGAACATCCAGCGCACTGAGCCAAGGGCATTCAGGCATGGAATGCACGATACGTCAGTTCACGCGAGTGACTGTCCAGTCCAGCGTCTCACCTGCACGCAAGGGAACAATCCCAGACTCGGTCACGAAAGGCAAGCTGGTCGGGACTTCGCTGGGCACGCGCGAAATCTCCATGCGCCCAGGGTTGATAGGCAACCCATAAAAAGCCGGTCCATTCAAACTGCAAAACTTTTCAAACAAGTCACTGCCATCGAGCGCATCAGCCTGCTCAAAAGCCTCCGCATACATGGCCATGGCATAAGGCGCTGAGTAACAACCCGCACAGCCACAGGACATTTCTTTCAAATGCTTGGCATGCGGCGCACTGTCCGTCCCCAGGAAGAATTGCGGCAAGCCGCTCGTTGCTGCTTTCAAAAGAGCTTGCCTGTGCTTTTCGCGCTTGAGCACGGGAAGGCAATACCAATGGGGCTGAAGGCCGCCCTTGAACAAAGAATTGCGGTTATAAAGCAAGTGTTGCGGCGTGATGGTTGCCGCGAGCAAAAGGCGCCCCTGGCTGTCCCGACTGGCCTGTTCGGTCACATAGCTCGCAGCTTGCTCGGTGGTGATGTGTTCAAACACCACCCGCAAACCTGGAAAGGCTGTGCGCAAGGGTTTGAGCACTGTCTCAATGAATGCCGCCTCGCGATCAAAAACATCGACGGTGTGATCCGTCACTTCGCCGTGAATCAGCAAAGGCATCCCCAAACGCTCCATGACAGAAAGCACAGCGGAGCACTGACCCAACAAGTCGGACACACCCGCATCCGAATTGGTTGTTGCGCCGGCGGGATAAAGCTTGACTGCCTTCACAACCCCACTTTCCACCGCAGCTTCAATGTCCTCGGGTTTGGTTGCACCTGTGAGATACAGCACCATCAAGGGCTCGAAAAGGCGCATGGCCTCCACTTCGGCAGCCTTGTATTTGCCGCTTGTGCACACCGCATCCAATGCCGCCAAAATTCGGGCCCTGTACGCCAAGGCCATGTGTGCATTGGTCACCGGGGGTTTCAAATTGGGCATCACAATGGCACGCCTGAAATGCAAGGCTGTGGCAGCAATCACATGCGACAAGGCGTCGCCGTCACGCAAATGCAAGTGCCAATCGTCTGGTGCAACAATGTGAAGGGTGCGTGTCATGAAAGGTCTCGGTGGGGCATGCGCATTGATCAATGCCCCGTATTTTACCCGAGCTCCGGGCGGCCAATCAGAATCAAACGCAGGTCGTTCACATTGGTCATTGTGGGCCCCGTGGTCAACAGACGATCCAGCGCTTTGAAGTAATCAAAACTGGTGTGCAAATCCAGATGGACTTGCGGTGACAACCTCATTTGCCCCCCCTTGTACAAATCGCCAGGCAACAACATGGCACCGGCATGCCCACCAACGCCGTCAATGCCATCGGTGTCTGCCGCAAGGGCGGCAAAGTCCGCATCCACGGGCAAATCCCTCAAGTTGGCCACCAAACCCAACATGAACTCGGAATTCCGACCACCGCGAGCCTGGCGCATCTGGGTGTCATTCAGGGTCACCGTGCATTCACCACCGCTGATTAGCGCCACAGGCGGTTTGGGCCACCCCCCCTGCCCGCTGGCGATCTGGCGGGCAATGGCTGCATGCACCTGCGCAACATCGCGCGCCTCCCCTTCCAAAGTGTCACCCACGTTCAGCACATGGTAACCGGCGCCGCGCAAGTATTCAGTCACCGCCATCAAGCTGATCATGTTGCTCGCAAGCAGCTCGGTCCTCACTTTCCTGAACACCAGAGAACTTTTATTGGGCGTGTCCGGCACCAAACCCTTGCAGCCCCGTTCAATGTACCTGGCGATCGAATGTGGCACCTGCACGGCCCACCGCCGCAACACCTCTGCAGCATCTTGAAAGGTGCTTTCATCTGGCGTGAAGGGCCCTGAAGCCACTGAGGAGGGATCGTCGCCTGGCACATCCGAAATCAACAACTGATAAACAGGTGCCCGGCAAACCTGTGCCAACTGCCCGCCCAAAGTCATGGTCACGTGCTTGCGCACAATGTTCATTTCATCAATCGGCGCCCCGCAAGCCAGCAGAGCACGGTTCAACTGTTGCAAATCCACAAAGGGAATGTCTCGCACAGGCACGCTCAACAAACTGGACCCTCCCCCCGAGACCAGTGCAATCACCGCATCACTCGACGGCACCTCAGAAACCGCTTTGTGCAAACGGCGCGCAGCACGTTGCCCGTCTTCATCGGGCACAGGATGCGCCGCCTCCAAGACCCGGATGGTTCGAGTGGGCACCCCATGCCCACGCCGCGTTACAACAAACCCCTCCAAATGCTCAGCATCACCCACACAATCCTCAAGCGCCTTTGCCATGGATGCCGCCGCCTTACCAGCACCATACACCCACACACGCTTTCGTTCGGGGGCAAGCTGATCCAGCCAGGGCTGCAAGCGGGTTACCCATGCATGAGCCACTGCAGGACCCGGCTGAGCAGCATTCACCCCAACTTCAAAGGCCCGTATCAATACACTGCGGAACCATTCCTGCACTTGCGTCATCAAAACTCTCTTAAAATAAAATTCAGATCAGCCATCTTTTTACCAATTAAACCATGTGTCAATTGCTGGGAATGAATTGCAACACGCCAACGGACATCCAATTTTCGTTCGAAGGATTTGCAAAGCGTGGCGGGCTCACCGATGAACACGCCGATGGCTGGGGCATTGCCTTCTTTGAGGGATCTGCTGCCCGCTGTTTTATAGACCATCGTCCGGCAGCAGACTCTCCGGTCGCTGAACTCATCCGGAACTACCCCATTCGCTCTTACAACGTGATCTCCCACATTCGCAAGGCAACCGTGGGCGAGGTCAAACTCCAGAACTGCCACCCTTTTGTTCGCGAGCTGTGGGGGCAAGCCTGGGTGTTTGCCCACAACGGCGACCTCAAGGATTTCCAACCCGGGCTCCAAGGTGATTTTTTGCCCATCGGAGAGACTGACAGCGAACAAGCTTTTTGTCTGCTGCTGCAAACCCTGAAAAACCGGTTTGGCTATCGCAACGCAAGCAATCGCCCCAGCGTGCAAGAAATCCAGGCAGTCCTGCACCCGGTGTGTGCCGAGGTCGCCCAACACGGCACCTTCAACATGCTGCTGTCCAATGGGCAAGCCATGTACACCCATTGCTCCACCAAGTTGGAATACATCGTGCGCGCCTACCCCTTCAAAACCGCTCACCTGGTCGACTGCGACCTCCATGTTGACTTTGGCGCAGTGACCACCAAAAACGACCGTGTCTCCGTGATTGCCACCTCTGCCCTAACCGACGATGAGAACTGGACCGCATTCAGTCCAAACAGCTTCATGGTTTTTGAAGACGGTCAGCCTCGCTGGCTGAATGGCGTGGAGCTGCGTGCTTGAACTTTGCTGCCCCACAACCCAGTGCGGGTGCATCGAATGGACGACCGCCGGCCAGCTTTGATAGCTGCTCACGGCGGGCATCGGGCGCCATGCGCCCCAAAGCCGCCACAGCGCGATAAAAATCACCAAAGTGTGAACCGCAGTGCCAGAACAACGACTTGAAAGCGGGCACGTCGTCATCGTACAAGCCCATCACACCCAATTTTGCATTGTTAAGGTCCTCGGCCATGAAGCGATCATAGCCAGCCCAGCCCCCCCATGAGGCCTTCAGTGCAAGGTAATCCTGCTGCAATTTCGCAAGGCGCTCAGCCTTCCCCGACAGGCGATGCGTGGGTGACTCTTGCTGCCCATACAGCTCGGCCAGATCTGCCCTGGCAGCCGCCAGCAAACGCTTGAAAGCCGTGCGACGCGAATCGAACATCCTGTACTGATCAGCCAAACCTTCCTGACCCGGCTGCGCCAACCACGCGTCTACACCAAGCACTTCGACAGTGCTTGCAAAGCTCTCGTTGAACTGCGTGTCATCCGCAATGTAAACCACCTGATGAGCCAACTCATGAAAAATCAAACGCGCCAACTCACCCGCAGGATAGTGGACAAAGGTGTTGAGCACCGGGTCGGCCGTGAAACCCAGTGTCGAGTATGCCGGCACCCCCAACACAGCCACATCCATGCCTCGCGCTCGCCATGCCAACGCCTCGTTGCGAGCATCCTGTTCGCCATAAAACCCTTTGTAAGAAATACAACCCGTGAACGGGAAGCACCATCGTTGAAGGGCAAAATCATCGGGCCGTGACACCACCACATTCCAAACAACAAAGGGCCTGCCCAAGTCTGCATAACGTGTATAACTGGCGTTGTCGGGCAGCCCCAGCTGATCCACGGCAAAGGTGCGAATGGCCTGCACGTGAATCAGTTGCTCTCTCAATCTATCCGGGGTATGAACGTCCTGAAGCACCTCCTCAATGTCGCGAGCAGCTGCCAGTACTTTCAGGTGACCTGTAGCCGCCTGCCATGCGTACTGAGTGGATGTGCAGGCACCCAACAGGCCCGCCAGCAAAACCAGAACAACTCGCAACACCCGCGCCATGCTTACACTCCGTTTTTTACATTCAGAATCATAACAAGCTCCAATGGTTTGCCACATGAATCAAAACCTGCGATTCTTAAGGCTTGAGAGTCAACCAAACATTGTAGTTCGCCGTGAATTCAGAAAAAATCCAGCAATGGGTCAATACCCGTCGAGACATCCACGCACACCCAGAGCTTCGCTACGAAGAAAACCGCACCGCCGAACTTGTGGCCAGGCGCCTTGCCGACCTGGGCTACCAGGTCGAAACGGGCTTGGGCGTCACAGGCGTTGTTGGCCTGCTGAAAGGAAAGCGATCAGGCAAAGGCCCGATGATTGGACTAAGGGCCGACATGGACGCTTTGCCGATACAGGAGAAAAACCAATTCCCACACGCCTCCAAACACGCCGGGAAAATGCACGCCTGCGGACATGATGGCCATGTGGCCATGCTTTTGGGTGCTGCACAAGAGCTGGCCGAGAATCCGGATTTTTGTGGTCACGTCGTGCTTATTTTCCAACCTGCGGAAGAAGGTGGTGCAGGCGCGAAGCGGATGATCGATGAGGGACTGTTCGACAAATATCCTGTGGACGCCGTGTTTGCAATGCACAACTGGCCTGGCTTGAAGGAAGGCGAGTTTGCAGCGCATGAAGGCCCAGTCATGGCATCCAGCAACGAGTTCTGTTTGGAGATACACGCCAAAGGCGCACATGCCGCCATGCCGGATTTGGGGATTGACCCAGTCGTTATTGCAGCCCAGTTGATCATGGCCTTCCAAACCATTGTTAGTCGCACGTGCAAACCGGTCGAACCCGCGGTTTTATCAGTCACTCAAATTCAGGCGGGAGAGGCCATCAATGTAATTCCGAACAGCGCAACGCTCCAAGGCACGATTCGAACCTTCAGCCTTGACACGCTCGACGTGATGGAGTCACAACTGCGCAGGCTAAGCACAGACATCTGCGCCGCATTTGGAGCAAAAGCTGAACTACAATTTGAACGCAAGTACCCCCCAACAGTGAACACACCGGCCATATCGCAACTGGCCAAACGCGCCTTGAAGCAGCTGGCCGACGTCTCCGAGGTGTACAGCAACCTCCCCCCCACCATGGGCGCAGAAGATTTTGCATACATGCTGCAACATCGCCCGGGCGCTTATCTGTGGATCGGCAATGGAGACGGGGGACACCGCACACATGGCCACGGGATTGGCCCCTGCACACTGCACAACCCAAGCTATGACTTCAATGACAGAATCCTGCCCTTGGGCGTGAAGGCATGGTTGGCCATTGTTCGGCAGTTCTGCGAAGAACACGGCCAGACTGCTGCACTCACGGACAATCCATCGGGCACACGGCCCTGAGGTGTGTACGCCGGGCGTGCATTGAAGCGAAAGCGCACAAGCATCGCATCACTGAACCTCGTAGGCCAATATGGCCTCGTACTCTGTCTGCTTGGGACGCCGCCCCATCACCAACAACTCGCCTCGAACGGGCTTTAACTCAAGGTGATGAACGCGACCGGACTTGTTCATCGGAATCCAAGACCTGCCTTGTACCACAAACATTTCCTCAAACTGCGCGGTTTCAATCTGGAATGACTGGGCATTGCGCGCCAGTCGCCGCGTCAAAGGCACACTTCGAAGCTTCAATTCGCCCGGTTTGTGATTGAAAGTGTCCACCAGGCCGTTGCGAGGATTCTGTTGAAGTGAAGAAAAAATAGCCTCGGGTGCAACGCCCAACGACGCCAGGTAAATTGCATCTTCCGGCATGGCTGCAAAACGCTCGGGAGTCAGCTGGAGTCGCGATTGGACGCCCAGACGGTCTTGCGGATCATAATGACTCAACGTGGACATTTCAGGCGGCATGAGAAAAAAAAGATCGCTGGGGTCTTTGTAAAAACGTCCTCCCGAGACGTACCCCGCACCCCAGGTGGTGTCCATCACCCACCAACGCCCATCGACACGGACCAGATTCCACACATGGTTTTCGCCATTCAGACCAACCGGTGCGAAGCCCGATTTGGCTCGGCCTTTCACCACCTGCACCTCCAATCCGGCCGCGCGCAGCAATCCGGAAGTGACATGGGCATACACCTCGCAGCTTCCTCCTGAGAGGCGGATCAAGTCTTCCAGGGCATGCCTTTCAGGGCTTCCGACGCGGCGAGCCAAACGGTTGTCATGACGAAAATTCTGAGTTACCCAGCGGTACACCAGCCAAGCTCGCTCCGCATCGCTTCGCGCAGGGGCGACCAAGGCGCGTACCATGTCGGTATGGTCACGATACCGGAGTGGCTCGATGCCATCTACATGCCGTGACAAATTGTGAAGGCGGGATACATCGGCAGGCAGGGTTGGCATGCTTGAGGCATACACGCCCATCCAGCCAAACAAAAGCCATAGAACAATCCCCGCTTTGAACTTAAGCACTGGCATACCACTCACAAATCTGAAAATGAAGATTGAATCGCGCAAGCGCGCAAGAATACGACGATCAACGTGGCCACAGGCAACTCGACATACAAATGCTATAGACATGCTTGGTTCTGGAATAGCCAGAAAAGAAGGGGCAAACCCATTGAATTGTTGGCTGAGTTTGTAGATTGTTGTTTGGATACAGAAAGTAAAACGCCCCGAGGTGTGATCGGGGCG
>DASUEC010000255.1:0-11346 GCA_036275255.1 Limnobacter sp.
TGAACAGCGTCGGCGTCGAGGACATGAAATCGAACGTCGAGAGCACGTTGTAGAACTCGATGGCGCGTGTTTCGCGGTCAATTTCGTTGAGCGCCAGGCCCATGGCCACGCGCATGTAGAAGGCCTGTGGCATTTCAATGCGCACATCATTCACATGCAAAAAGTAACGGTCGTACAGGGTCTGAAGACCGAGGTAATCAAACTGCAAATCGCGTTTGTAGTTCAGGGCTTCGCCCAGCTTGCGCATGTCAAACTGCAGCAGACGGTTGTCCAACAGCCCGGCTTCCACGCCCTTCTTGATGAACTGCGGAAAGTACTCGGGGTACACCTGCGCCATTTCGTCTTGAGCAATTTCGCGGCCCACAATCTCTTTGCGGATGGTGTGCAGCAACAGGCGAGAGGTCACCAGGGTGTAGCTGGGATCGTTCTCGATCATGGCGCGCGCGGCCAAAATTGCTGATTTGTACACCTCGTCCACTTTCACACCGTCGTACAGGTTCTTCAGCGTTTCTTTCAGCAGGTGTTCGGTGTCGATGTTTTCGAGGCCCACAGCAGCGCTTTCGATGAGGGCTTGCAGGGCAGGCACGTCCAGCGGCTTGACCATGTCGCCATCGACCACGTTCAACTGGTTTTGCGTGGCTTGCTCTACTTGCTTGGCAGCACGCTCCTGAGCGCGGCGCTCACGATAAAGCACGTAGGCGCGAGCCACTTCGGCTTCGCCAGAGCGCATCAACGCGAGCTCAACCTGGTCTTGGATGTCTTCGATGTGGAAGATGCCGCCAGAGGGCTGGCGACGCACCAGCGCATTCACCACGCTGGCAGTGAGCTGCTCGACCAGCTCGCGAATGCGGGCAGAAGCCGCACCCTGGCCGCCGTTGACGGCCAAAAAGGCTTTGGTCATGGCCACCGCAATTTTGCCGGGCTCAAAACCGACCACAGCTCCGTTTCGGCGAATGATTTTATAACTTGCGTACGCACTGTCTGCACCGGCCACGCGGGCGTCTTGCTGGCTGGGCATCAGGGGCGTTCTGGTCGCCAAATCCGTGCTTTCGTGGCTGATTTGCATGCACATTTCTCCTGGTACGAACGTGTTGTGAGATTTATTTGTTGCGTGAGGGGGTTTACAGGCCGACCACTATATCTTGTGTTTTATAAGCAGTCTGGGACTAATTGTAGTGGTGACCTGACAATTTGGCAAACACTTTCTTGCCCACATTTTGTCCACAGGGTTATGCACTGTGCATAAGTTGTGGACAACACTGGGAAAAGCATGGGAGCTCACCCGAATGGGTGCGTGGTGTAGAGGATGGGGGTGAACAACAGCGCGCCTACAACAACTCGTAAGTGTATGGTTTGCGCAGGTTTTCCCAGTCGAAAAACGGACCCGGGTCTGTTTTGCGGCTTGGGGCGATCTCACTGTGTGCCAGTGCATAACGCAGTGGATAACGTTTCCTTAACTCGGCCAGCAGCCGGGTGAGACTGCTGTACTGCGCTGCATCAAACGGGGTGTACACATCGCCCAAAAGCTCAATGCCGATGGAAAAATGATTGAAGTTGGTTCGCCCCATGGCAGCAGAAACACCGGCGTGCCATGCCCGCTTTTCACAGGAAACAAACTGAAGAATGGTGCCATCGCGGTCAATCACGAAATGAGCCGACACACGCAGTTCCATCAAGGCAGCAAAGCTGGGGTGTGCATGGAAATCCAGACGGTTCAAGAACAAATCCTGAACGTGACGAAGGCTGCGCCCCCGCTCCGGCAGACTGATGCAGTGAATAACCACCGAGTCCACCACAGTGCCCATGGGTCGGGCATCCTGATTGGGGCTTTGAAGACGCGTCACCCAATCGTGTTCAATCCAGCCTTCGTCGAGCATCATGGCGCTACCCCCGGCGGAACAGACCGCCATCGTTGTTCAGTGCACTTTCTCGCCTTCTGCCTTGGCATGCTCCAGGCCGCAATAAAAACGGCCCTGCATCATCACCCCCTCGGAGACGGGGCTGTAGGCGCCGCAGTGCCGACAAGGCAGAATCTCTTCTTGTTGTTTACGGCCAAGATTGCCCTTTTGTTGAGTCTTCACAGCCGGCTTGCCATCCAGTTGTTTTCGCTGCCAAGCTTTCCAAAACACCCAGACCACGAGGGCCAACCCGAAAAAAAACAGGATTCGACCCATTTAAGCCGCCCTTTTCAAAATAAACTCCAGAACAAACTGGGTGCCAAAATAAGCGAGCACCAGCACCATGTAGCTGCCCAAACACCAGCGCAGCGCCACTTTGCCACGCCAACCCAATGCGACGCGCCCAGCCAACAAGGCACCAAATGAGCACCACGAAAGAATTGCAAACACGGTTTTGTGATTGAACCGCCAGGCTTGCCCCCCCCATTGGTCGGAGAAGAGAAAACCACTCATCAGGGTGAGCGAAAGCAGCAAAAAACCAGCCCAAAGCTGGCGAAAAAGAATGGACTCCATGGTCAGCAGGGAAGGCAACTGGTCAAGCAAACGCTCACGCAGCATGCGATTTTCGCGGGTGGTCGCCACAGGCTGGTGCAAAGCCTTTTCCTGAAACGCCATGACCAAGGCATGCATGGCCGCGATACCCAGCAGGCTGTAGGCCGCCAGAGCGATCAACACGTGAACCTGAAACAGACGGTCGCCCGCCATGCGAATGGAAGACTCCTCCCCCAGCAACACCGGCAACAAAAACACGAGGCCGCAAAACGGATACACCAGCATGTCAAGCAAGGGAACCCGATTGAAAAAGCCCTCTGCAAAGGCAACCAGCGCAGCCAGCCATGCAACGCACATGAGGCCAATCACAAAGCCAAAGTGCAGCCCGTCGGACTGAAAAAGCACACGACTCAACAAGGCCGCCGAAGCGACCAGAGCGAGCGCAGCCACAGCCCTCACCACCCAGGCGGGGCCACTCCATTTGCCAAAAACGTTCAGGGCCGCCAATCCACCTGAGGCAGACAGCAAGGGCACCGCAAGCGCGTACAATAGTGTGTTGTTCATATCGATTTAGTGTACTCGATTCGTTGCCAGGCTTGTGCGTTGCAGCGCTGCTTGCACAACAGTCTTCCCGAGGCTTTTCACCATGTTCGAAAATCTTTCCGATCGCCTGAGTCGCGTTGTCAAAAACATCAAGGGCGAAGCGCGCATCACCGAAGCCAACACGCAAGACATGCTGCGGGAAGTGCGCCTTGCGCTGCTCGAGGCAGACGTTGCACTGCCCGTGGTGAAGGAGTTCATCAACCAGGTGAAGGAACGCGCCCTGGGTGAAGAAGTGCTCAACAGCCTCACCCCTGGGCAGGCGTTGGTCGGCATTGTCCATGAGCAGCTTATCAAGCTGATTGGTGACAAGACCGAAGAAATCAATCTGGCCGCCCAACCCCCGGTGGTGATCCTCATGGCTGGCCTGCAAGGCGCCGGCAAAACCACCACCACTGGCAAACTGGCCAAACACCTCAAAGACACACTCAAAAAGAAAGTGCTCACTGTGTCAGCCGACGTGTACCGGCCAGCGGCCATTGAGCAGCTGAAAACCGTGAGCGCACAGGCAGGCGCAGAGTTTTTCCCCTCTGACATCAGCCAAAAGCCCATCGACATCGCCTTGGCTGCACTGAACCACGCCAAGCGCCAGTTCTTTGATGTGCTCATTCTGGACACGGCGGGTCGCCTGGGCATCGACGAAGCCATGATGAACGAGATCAAGGCGCTGCACGAGGCGGTTCGCCCCACCGAAACCCTGTTTGTAATCGACGCCATGTTGGGTCAAGACGCCGCAAACACGGCCAAGGCCTTCAACGAGGCCTTGCCCCTCACCGGGGTGGTGCTCACCAAAATGGACGGCGATGCACGCGGCGGTGCTGCACTGTCGGTGCGCCACATCACCGGCAAGCCCATCAAGTTCATGGGTGTGGGCGAAAAGCTCTCCGGTTTCGAAAAATTCCACCCAGACCGTGTGGCAGGCCGCATTCTTGGCATGGGCGACATTGTGTCGCTGGTGGAAGAGGCCAAAAAAGGCATTGACGAGAAGGAGGCCGAGAAGCTCGCCAAAAAACTCAAGAGTGGCAAAGCTTTCGACCTGAACGACTTTTTGGCGCAGTTGGCCCAAATGAAAAACCTGGGTGGCCTGCAAGGGCTGATCGACAAACTGCCCACCCAAATGACGAAGGGCGCTGGCCAGGTGGACACGAACGCCGCCGAAAAACAAATGCGGCGCACCGAAGCAATCATTTTGTCCATGACCCTGGAAGAGCGCAGCAAGCCCGACATTCTGAAAGCCTCCCGCAAAAGGCGGATTGCCGCAGGTGCTGGCGTGCAAGTGCAAGAGGTGAACCGCCTGCTCAACCAGTTTGAGCAAATGCGCGGCATGATGAAGAGCATGCAAAAAGGCGGCTTGGCCAAGATGATGCGCAAACTGGGTGGTGGCAAGGGTTTCCCGCCCGGTGGCATGCCCCCCGGGGGCGGCCTGCCTTTTTAAGCACAGGCTTAAGGGTTGGAAGCCGTTTTTGTGGGCGGTACCCTGGGCGCTGCTGGCTGGCGGTAATGCCAGTTGCGGTCCAGGCGGTCATACACCAGGTTGGGGTAGGTCATTTTTCCGAGGCTGCCGTTGTATCGGCCCAGTGCACGGTCCAGGTTGCCTTTTTCCATGTCGAGGTAGTGCCGCAATATCAAGCATCCGTAACGGATGTTGATTCGTGGCTCTAGCAACTCGCTTGCATTTCCACGCGACAACACATCGGTCCAGAAAGGCATCACCTGCATCAGGCCAATCGCACCCGCATGGCTTCGCGCCTGTGCATTGAAATTGCTTTCCACTTCGATGAGGGCAAACACCAACTGGGGATCGAGCCCCGCACGCTGAGCCTCGTAGCGGATGGTTTTGATCAACTCCATCCGCTCATCGAAATCGGGCACGCGCCGGGCCAGCCTGCGGGACATTTCGCCAAGCCAATGGATGCGATGCTCGGCAGAATCGAACAAGGGTCTCGGGCTTGCCTCTCCGGAGGCCAGCGCTTGCCGCAACACCAGTCGAACATGGTCGGCCATGGGTTCGTATTGCTGGCTGGCCATGGCAGGAGCCACCCACGTGAGCATGCATGCAAACACCCATGCGCTTGCATGCACGCTGAAAGGCGTGGGCAAGTTAAAGCCGAACCTGGCGCTTGGCCAGTTCTGCCTGAACCTGTTCAAAAATGCTTCCAACATCCACATCCTGCTTTTCGAGTGCGCCATCGCGCGACTGGAACTCCACCTTGCCATCATTCAGGCCTCGATCCCCCAGCGTGACACGCAAGGGAACACCGATTAACTCCCAATCGGCAAACATCACGCCAGGGCGCTCATCGCGGTCATCCAGCATCACATCCACCCCAGCGGCCTTGAGCTGCTCATACAGCGCATCGGCTTTGGCTTTCACCTGCTCGCTCTTTTTGTAGCCAATCGGGCACAACACCACTTCAAAGGGGGCAATGCTCACGGGCCACCGGATGCCGCGTTCATCGAAGTTCTGTTCAATGGCTGCGCCCAGAATGCGGGTCACGCCAATGCCATAACACCCCATCTCGATGACTGCCGGCTTGCCATCGACGTCCAGAAATGTGGCCTTCAAAGCCTGGGAATACTTGGTCCCCAGATAAAACACATGCCCAACCTCAATGCCACGACACATGGCCAACACGCCTTTGCCATCGGGCGACGGATCGCCCTCCACCACATTGCGAATATCGGCCACTTCGGGTTCAGGCACATCGCGCCCCCAGTTGACACCGGCGTAATGGTAGTCTGCCGTGTTGGCTCCGCAGACAAAATCACCCAAGGCAGCGGCACTGCGATCAGCCACCACCCGCACTTCGCCGCCAAGGCCCACTGGACCCAGGTAGCCGGGTTTGGTGCCAAAAGCGGCCACAATTTCGGCCTCGGTGGCCAAGCGCAGGTCTTGCACCCCGGCCAGCTTGCCCAGCTTGATGTCGTTCACCTCATGGTCGCCACGCACCACTGCCAATATGATTTGTACCTTTTTGCCTTGCTCGGTTTCATGCACGTTGGCAAACACCACGCTTTTTACCGTGGCTGCCAGTGGCAGACCCAGCTGGCCAGCCACCGCCTCGCAGGTGCTGTTGCCAGGGGTGTGCACTTTTTCCATGGCCTTGCAAGCAGCCGGGCGCTGAGCGGTGCACACAGCCTCCGCCAGCTCCACGTTGGCGGCATAGTCTGAGCTTGGGCAATAGGCAATGGCGTCTTCGCCGGTTTCGGCAATCACATGGAATTCATGGCTGCGATTGCCTCCGATTGAACCTGTGTCAGCGTTCACGGCGCGGAAGTTCAAACCCAAACGCGTGAAAATACGGCGGTATGCCTCGTACATGACATCGTAGGTTTTGAGCGCCGCCTCTTGATCCCGATCAAACGAGTAGGCGTCTTTCATGACAAACTCGCGCCCTCGCATCACGCCAAAGCGTGGGCGGATTTCATCTCGAAACTTGGTCTGAATTTGATACAGATTCAAAGGCAGTTGGCGATAGCTTTTCACCTCTTTGCGCACCACGTCGGTGATCACTTCTTCGTGTGTGGGGCCAATCACAAAATCACGGTCGTGGCGGTCTTTCAGGCGCAACAGCTCGGGGCCGTATTTTTCCCAGCGCCCACTCTCTTGCCACAGCTCAGCGGGCTGAACGGCGGGCATCAGCAGCTCCAGGGCACCAGCGCGGTTCATTTCTTCACGAATGATGTTCTCAACCTTGCGTATGCTGCGCAGGCCAATCGGCATGTAGGTGTATATACCTCCGGCCAGGCGTTTGATCATGCCGGCGCGCATCATGAGCTGGTGACTCACCACTTCGGCGTCGGCGGGGGCTTCCTTGAGCGTGTTCAAAAAAAACTGGGTGGCGCGCATTCGCAAAAACTCTTTAGTAATGAATTGGTTAGGAACGTCATCTTACTTTGTTGCGCCCACAGCGAACCCCGTTGTGGTGCACAAAGCCTGGCTGGTGCTTATAATGACGTGAAATTGTAAAGAAATCTGCGGGGCGTGTATGCTGGACAAAGAAGGCTACCGTCCCAATGTCGGCATTATTTTGACCAATTCCCGAAAGCAGGTCTTTTGGGGAAAGCGAATTCGTGAACACTCCTGGCAATTTCCGCAGGGCGGAATCAAACATGGCGAATCTCCGGAACAAGCCATGTTCAGGGAGCTACACGAAGAAGTCGGCTTGCTGCCAGAACATGTTGAAATCATAGGAAGGACCAGAAACTGGTTGCGGTACACCGTGCCAGATCACTGGATCCGCAGGGAATGGCGAGGAAGCTACAAAGGCCAAAAACAGATTTGGTTTTTGTTGAAATTGGTTGGACGGGATTGTGACGTGAGCCTGCGGGCCACAGACCACCCCGAATTTGATGCCTGGCGTTGGAACGAGTATTGGGTTCCCCTTGAAAACGTGATCGATTTCAAACGGGAAGTGTATAAACAAGCGCTTGGCGAGCTGTCCAAATTGCTGTTTTCCAAGAACGACCCTCGGCGCATACCGAAGGGTGAACATTGGGAGACGGCATCGAAAACCGACATGATGCAAGAAAAGCCCACCGCCAGCTAAAGCAACGCGAACCACGTCGGTTCGCGTCGCCTTACTTGGCCGCAATCCATGTGGCGCTGACCGGATCAAACTCAAACCACACCGGAAAATATGCTCGGTATGTAGTGTCGGTGATTTCATCAACCACCCACACCCAGAGTTTTTTGGGTCGTCCCCTTTCTTCTATTTCCAGAATCGCACTCAACGCAAATTTACGCCCTTCGCCCTCATACACACATTCAGTGCCGGAGTCGATGACCCCCGATTGAAAAACCTCCCTCAGAACTTTTGCTTCGCCCCCCAGCCTGGGTTGTAAGGAATTGGAGAAGCTGGTCAAATCCAATCTGTTGCAAAGCGAAAAGTCTTTGCCATGATCAACACCCTGTGGCGCGGCGGGCCACCTTTGATGAAGTTTTATTGCATCACAGACCAAGTACTCTGAACGTACAGTAAAGTTAGCGGCAGTTTCGGACACACCGGCTTTATTGGACCAATAGCTCTTGCAAGAGTCGGCATATGCCCCATCCTCAAAGTGTAGCCTAGGTCGGATCTTGTCCGCTTCAACTGGGGCGTTCTGTAATAGGCTGACAACTTCGCGATCCAACCAAACGTATGAAATTACAGGATGTTCAGTATCCTGACATCCAGCGATAGCAAGCAACATAGAAGCCAACAGATACTTCATAAAGCCCGCTGCATGAGATCAGCTTCTTTATTTCTTCTAGTCGGATATTGATCTTTAAAGTCACGGAGAATTTTCACTGCCAAATGCCAATCTTGAGCCACGACAGAAGCCCAAAACTTTGGGGCAACTCTCGCCAACTCAAGTTCACAAGGCATGTTTTACCCCTCCCGAGAAAGAGGGCAAGGTTAGCAATCGCCTGGGATTAAGGCAAAAACGCTCCTTTCGGGGTAATCATCGCAAGCTTAGCTCGACTGAAAAGCATCCAACACCCTGCCCGCGTCCTCCAGATGCGGGTAGTGCCCCAAGCCTGCCAAACGAACCACTCGGTGGCCAGGCACCAACTCTTCAAACCGATCCACCATGTGCCCACCCGAGATGGGGTCGTCCACCCCGTCGATCAACGTGATGGCTGCAGGGCTGCACTGCAAGGCGCCCACCCAGCGGTCGCGGTTGTCACGGCGCTCTGTCATGTAACGGATCAGCAAATGCATTCGAAGATTGCCCTGTTTGTGGGCGAGCAACTGCCATGCGGCTCGAATGTCTGCATCACTCAAACCCGCCGAGCATATTTTGCGAAGGTTGGCCGCGAGTTTTTCTTGGGTGGTGAATCGCGTGAATACCCAACCCAGCGGGCTGAGCATCAGCTTTTGCATCAGGATTGGGCGATGGGTTTCGGGAAAAAGACCACCATTGAGCAAGGTGATGTGGCTCATCTGGAAGCTCAGAGTGCCCTCGTTTTGTCGCGCCATCAGTTCTTGGGCCACGGTGTCGCCCACGTCATGGGCCAACACGCTGCATGCACGCACCCCCTTGGCTTTGAGCACAGATTCGGCAATGCTGGCCTGATTGAAAATGGAATGCTCCCACACGGATGGCTTGTCGGAATAGCCATATCCCAGCATGTCAAACGCGATCAAACGGTGCGTTTGGGCAAGCACCGGCCACAGCAGGTGAAAATCATAACTTGCGGTGGGGAAACCATGGAGGAGGAGAATGACAGGCTTGCCACATTCGCCACTGTCCCGCACAAAAATGGCGTGCCCCTGCCAGGTCAGGAACTCACCGCCTGTATACCAATCATTCAGTTGCATGGCCAGCGCCCAGGGTTCTTGATGAACCTAGCTTAACACCACCATGTTGTCACGGTGTATCAGTTCGGGCTCATCCAGGTAACCCAAAATGGGCTCAATGGCGCTGGTGGGCTGTTTGGCAATTTTTTTCACGTCTGCGGCGGCATAATTCACCAGCCCGCGAGCGACTTCTTGGCCGTCTGGGCTTAGGCAGGCCACCACGTCGCCGCGTTGAAAGTTGCCTTGACAACCTGTCACGCCGATGGGCAACAGGCTGCCCTTTTTTTTGCGCAGCGCCTCAGCCGCACCAGCATCGAGCAACAGGGCGCCTTTGAGTTTGAGGTGGTCAGCCATCCATTGCTTGCGGGCGGCCAAACGCCCCATGGGCGCTTTGAGGTAAGTGCCCACCGATTCGCCCTGCATCAAGCGCACCAGCACATTGGGCTCGTGGCCGCTGGCAATCACGGTGGAAGCGCCGCTGCGTGCTGCACGCTTGGCCGCCAGAATTTTGGTGATCATTCCGCCGGTGCCCACGGCGCTGCCCGCGCCACCTGCCATTTTCTCCAACTCGGGGTTGCCCGCCGTCTCTTCCACAATGAATGTTGCATCCGGGTTTTTGCGGGGGTCGCTGCTGTACAAGCCAACCTGGTCGGTCAAAATCACCAACGCATCGGCCTCAACCAGGTTGGTCACCAAGGCACCGAGGGTGTCGTTGTCGCCAAAGCGAATTTCGTCGGTAACCACGGTGTCGTTCTCGTTGATGATGGGCACCACCTTGTGATGCAACAACGAATACAACGTGGAGCGCGCATTGAGGTAGCGCTCCCGGTCTGCCAAATCTGCATGGGTGAGCAGCACCTGCGCGCATGTGAGCCCGTGCTCGGCGAAACCGATTTCGTAAGCGTGCACCAGGCCCATTTGCCCAACGGCCGCGGCGGCTTGCAATTCATGAATTTCTTTGGGGCGCTTGGGCCACTTGAGGCGCTTCAATCCTTCTGCAATCGCCCCCGAAGACACCCACACCACCTCGCAACCTTGCGCCGCCAGCTCGGCCACCTGGGCAGCCCAGGCCCGGATGGAAGCCATGTCCACGCCCTGCCCGCCCTTGGTGACCAGCGAACTGCCCACCTTCACGACCACGCGTTTGTTGGCCAAACTTTTGCTGGACTGCGTCTGGGGAAGCTGCACCGACACGGGGTTTACTCCTGAGAGGTGTCTGTTGAAGAATGATCCAAGAGTGTGCCAGAACCTGCGCGGAACCGGGCGTCAGGCTCGGGCGGAAATTCCACAAGCATTTGTTGCACAAGGTTTTCGTAGACCAGGCGCATGAGGGTTTGAGTGTTCTCGCCCGTCAGGCTGGAGATGGCGTGCACCGGGCCTTTCCAGCCTGTTTGTTTGCGGTAACGGGTCACAAAATCGTCCAAGCGTGTTTTTCGCTCATCCACAGGCACCATGTCGATTTTGTTCAAAATCAGCCAGCGTGGCTTTTGCCAGAGCGCTTCATCGTATTTGCGCAACTCTTCCACAATGGCCACCGCCTCGCGCACTGGGTCCACGGCCTCGTCAAAGGGGGCAATGTCCACCAGGTGCAGCAACACGCGCGTGCGGCTGAGGTGCTTTAAAAACTGGTGACCCAACCCGGCGCCTTCGGCAGCCCCCTCGATCAGCCCCGGCACGTCGGCAATCACGAAGCTCTGTGCATGGCCAATCCGCACCACACCCAAGTTGGGGTGCAAGGTGGTGAAGGGATAATCGGCAATTTTGGGTCGGGCATTGGACACCGCGGCAATCAGGGTGGATTTTCCGGCATTGGGCATGCCCAGCAGCCCCACATCGGCCAATACTTTCAATTCCAGCTTGAGCCTGGCTTGCTCACCATCTTTGCCTTTTGTGAACTGGCGGGGCGCGCGGTTTACACTGCTCTTGAAGTGAATATTGCCCAGGCCACCATCGCCACCCTTGGCAATCAGCACTTGCTGATCGTGCTCGGTGAGGTCGGCCACCACCAAGCC
>DASUEC010000256.1:0-3818 GCA_036275255.1 Limnobacter sp.
CCGTTTCCGCAGGTGCAGCTCCACATTGAGTCCATTGATCTGGAGGGCAACGGTGTTGCGCATCTGGATGGCAAGGTTCACTTTGTGGAGGGTGGACTGACCGGAGAAACCGTGCTGGCGGAGGTGGTGAAAAGCAAGCCCAGCTACGCCAGGGCCCGCACGGTCAAAGTGCTCCAGGCGGCCTCTGTGCGCAGTCAGCCCAAATGCCCCCATTTTGGTGTGTGTGGGGGGTGCGCCATGCAGCACTTGGAGCCCACCGCCCAGGTGGCCATCAAGAACAGGGCGCTGGAGGACTTGTTGCAGCGCATAGGCAAGCAGACCCCTGAACGCATGCTGCCGCCCATGTATGGCAGCTATTGGGGTTACCGTCACCGCGCCCGTCTCACAGCGCGGTTCGTGCCAAAAAAGGGCGGCATGTTGGTTGGGTTTCACGAGAAAGGCTCATCCTATGTTGCCACCATGCACGAGTGCCATGTGTTGCCTCAGCATGTCTCCAAAATGCTGGTGCCCTTGGCAAAAATGCTGGAGGGCTTGAGCATTTACACGCGCGTTCCTCAAGTTGAGCTTGCCGTGGGTGAGGGAGTGACTGCGCTGGTTTTGCGCCATCTGGAGCCTCTGGCTGAGTCTGACCTGGATGCTTTGCGAAATTTTGGACATGTGTGGAAGGTGGACTGGTGGCTTCAGCCAGAAGGGCCTTCCAGCATCCACCGTTTGTTGCCAGATACCCAGGTGGAGCTGCAATACCTCATTCCCAGCTTTGGCGTACGCATGCGGTTCAGGCCCACGGATTTTACTCAGGTAAACCACCTCATCAACGATGCCATGGTCAGCCGTGCGGTGGGTTTGCTGGATTTACAGCCTCAGGATCGCGTCTTGGACCTGTTCTGTGGGTTGGGTAATTTTTCTTTGCCCTTGGCCACACGGAGCAGTCATGTCAAAGGGTTTGAAGGCTCGGAAGACCTGGTTCAACGTGCTGCTCAGAATGCTGAGTTGAATGGTTTGGGCGGCAAAACCGAATTTCACGTGCGCAATCTGTTTGAAGTGGAGTCGCCCGAGTGGGAAAGTTGGGGCCAATTCGATAAGGTGCTGATTGATCCGCCCCGCGATGGAGCGCTTGAGGTTTGCAAGGCCATCGTGGGCGCCAAGCCGGAGTTTCAGCCTGGGAGAATTGTGTATGTGTCTTGCAACCCAGCCACCTTGGCGCGTGACACGGCGGTTTTATGCGCCACCGGCCCGTACGTGTTAAAGCAGGCCGGGGTGATCAACATGTTCCCTCACACGGCCCACGTTGAATCGATTGCCGTGTTTGAGCGGTTGCAGACCGAACCACAATAACAAACGGGGCCCCAAGGGCCCCGTTTACGTTGGTGGATTGCCCCACCAACCTGGCGGTCGATATTGATATCGACCAATTGAACTTTTATATTGCACCCGTTAACAGCACGAATCAAGTTTTTTTGATGTTGCACTGTGTCAAAACAAGAGCAATTTCAGTCGCTTGCCAGCTTACTCGCGGCTGCCTCCCGCAAAAGCCATCAGCAACTGCAGCAGGTTCACAAACAGGTTGTACAGGTCCAAGTAAATGCTCAATGCGGCAGAAATGTAATTGGTTTCACCGCCACGCATCACGCGTTGCAGGTCGTAGAGCAAAAACATGGAAAAAAGGCCCACGCAGATGGTTGAAATGGTGAGGTGCAGGGCCGGCATTTTCAGGAACATGTTGGCCACGCTGGCGACGATCACCATCATCAGCACAATGAACAGGGTCTTGCCCATGTTGGTGAAATCGCGCTTGGTGACCGCTGCGTAGCTGGCCAAGCCGAAAAAGATTGCGCCGGTACCCAGAGCGGCCATGCCGATGATCGCGCCCCCGTTGCTCAGGCTGAGCGCCACGGACAAAATACCTGAAAGCATTAGCCCCATGAAGAACGTGAAGCCCAGCATAAGCACCACGCCCAGCGAATTGTTGCGGTTGCGTTGAATGCCCCAGATAAAGCCAAACATGGCAGCCAGCATCACGACAAAGGCCAGAATCGGGCTACCAGAGAACAATGTAAAAAATCCAAACTCCACGCCAAGCCAGGCGCCCAGCGCGGTGGGTACCATCGACATGGCCAGCAGGTAGTAGGTGTTGCGCAACACCCGGTTGGTTTCTACGGTAGAAACACCACCGGCGGTGCGGCCAAATGACGTTGTGTTGAATTCAGACATGTGCGTACTCTCCTTGCGAGTCAACGATTTCCATGAATTTAGAGTAATGGTAATGGCTAAAAGTTTCAATTCAAGGGATGGGGCAGGGTTAAGGTTTGGTTTTTTACATAATCAGGCTATAATTGCGGGTTAATTTTGAAGCTTTTCAACATCACCGGAGTGGTTACACCATGGCAATCGAGCGCACACTGTCCATCATCAAGCCTGACGCAGTGGCTAAAAACGTAATTGGTCAAATTTACAGCCGTTTTGAAAATGCGGGTCTGAAAGTGGTTGCAAGCCGCATGGCTCACCTGTCGCGTGCAGAAGCCGAGGGCTTTTATGCCGTTCACAAAGCACGTCCGTTCTTTAACGATCTGGTGACGTTCATGATTTCTGGCCCTGTGATGATTCAGGTGCTGGAAGGCGAGAACGCCATTGCCAAAAACCGCGAATTGATGGGTGCCACCAATCCCAAAGATGCAGCCCCTGGTACCATTCGTGCCGATTTTGCTGACAGCATCGATGCCAACGCCGTTCACGGCTCAGACGCCCCAGAAACAGCAGCGGTTGAGATTGCGTATTTTTTCCCCTCTTCGCAAGTGTTTGCTCGCTGATTTGCTTGTTTAAAGCAGGCTTGCAATACTTGGTCGGTGGCATGCAAATGCCCCGGCGCGGTGAATCGGGGGCGCTTGGCGCCCCTGTTTTCGTTTAAAGACCTGCCATGTTTTGTGGATGACTTGCCCATGAGTGCACAACCAGACAACCTGCTCGAATACTCGGTGCCCGAGTTGGTCCAGTGGTGCGCTGCACTGGGAGAAAAGCCTTTCAGGGCCAAGCAGCTGGCCAAGTGGATCCATCAGTCCGGTGTCGCGGATTTCGAGTCCATGACCGACCTGGCAAAAGGCTTTCGGCAAACATTGGTGCAGAAGGCCTGTGTTGCGGCACCCGGCATCATTTCCGACCATGTGTCTCGCGACGGCACTCGAAAATGGCTGTTTGACGTGGGCAACGGCGATGCTGTTGAAACCGTCTTCATTCCTGAAGAGCGACGCGGTACGCTCTGTGTGAGTTCCCAAGCTGGGTGTGCGGTCAACTGCCGGTTCTGCTCGACGGGCAAGCAGGGCTTTTCCCGCAACTTGAGCACAGCTGAAATTGTTGCCCAGTTGTGGAAAGCCAATGTGTTGCTCAAAGAAAGTGGGGCGCATCAGTACGCGCAGGAACGGCCTGTCACCAATGTGGTCATGATGGGCATGGGAGAGCCCCTGCTCAATTACGATGCATTGGTGCCAGCGTTGCAGCTCATGCTGGACGATGTGGCGTATGGCCTTTCTCGCAGGCGAGTTACCGTTTCCACATCCGGTGTGGTGCCGTTCATTGATAGGCTTTCACAAGACTGCCCAGTGGCTTTGGCAGTTTCTTTGCATGCCCCCAACGATGCCTTGCGCGATCATTTGGTGCCTTTGAATAAAAAATACCCGCTCAAAGAACTGCTGGAAGCCTGTCTGCGTTATTTGAAGTTCGCACCCAGGGACTTCATCACCTTTGAGTATGTGATGCTCGACGGTGTCAATGACAAAACGGAGCATGCACACCAACTGCTCGAGATTGCCCGCGTAGTGCCTTGC
>DASUEC010000257.1:0-4643 GCA_036275255.1 Limnobacter sp.
CGCTGCTTGCAGCGGTGCAGGCAACGGTCAAGCAGCTTCAGGGGGCATTCGCCATTGCGGTCATCTCCAACAACGCCCCCCGCACCCTGGTTGCATCCAAACAAGGTGCCCCCTTGCTCGTGGGCCACGGGCAAGGCGAGTTTTTCCTGGCCTCCGATGCTTCGGCATTGGTCGCTTACACCAAACAAATCACCTACCTTGAAGAAGGCGATGTGGTCGAAATCCGCGAGCAGGGCGCGTCATATTTTGATGTGCATGGCCACGCCACCCAGCGGGCCATCATTGAAAGCCAGTTGTCGGCCGATGCCGTCGAGCTGGGCCCCTACGCCCATTACATGCAAAAAGAAATCTACGAGCAGCCCGGTGCCATTGCAGCCACGCTTGAAATGGTGAGCAACGCCTCTGCCGTCAAGCCCGAGCTGTTCGGTGCGCAAGCCGCCGACGTACTGCCCCAGGTGCAGCATGTGCTCATCCTTGCATGTGGCACCAGCTACCATGCAGGCGCAGTGGCCCGCTATTGGCTTGAGTCGGTGGCTGGCATGCCCACCACGGTCGAGATTGCCAGTGAGTACCGCTACCGCACCAGCGTGCCCCTGCCCAACACCCTGGTCATCACCATCTCCCAGTCCGGCGAAACCGCCGACACCCTGGCTGCGCTCGAGCATGCCAAATCGCTGGGCATGGTCAATGCCCTGTCCATCTGCAATGTCCCTGAGTCTGCCCTCATCCGCGCCAGCAATCTGAAGTTCCTCACCCGCGCCGGTCCAGAAATCGGTGTGGCCTCCACCAAGGCATTCACCACCCAGTTGGCAGCGCTTTTCACGCTTGCGTTGGTGCTGGCCAAATTGCGCAACAAATTGAGCACCACAGAAGAAAAGACCCTGCTGGCGCAACTGCGGCATTTGCCCTCTGCCTTACAAAATGTGTTGGCCCTGGAGCCCCAGATCAAGGCATGGGCCGCCCATTTTGCCCACAAGCGGCATGCCTTGTTTCTGGGGCGCGGTGTGCATTACCCCATCGCCATGGAGGGCGCACTCAAGCTCAAAGAGATCAGCTACATCCACGCCGAGGCCTATGCCGCCGGCGAGCTCAAGCATGGCCCCCTGGCCTTGGTGGATGCCGAAATGCCGGTGGTGGCCGTGGCACCCAAAGACACCCTGATTGAAAAACTCAAATCCAATTTGCAAGAGGTGAGGGCGCGAGGTGGCGAATTGTACATTTTTGCAGACCGCGACACCCGCATTGAACCCAGCGAAGGGGTCCATGTGCTCAACCTGCTGGATCACGCTGGCCACCTGTCTCCCATCCTGCATGTGCTGCCGCTGCAACTGCTCAGCTACCATGTGGCCCTGGTCAAAGGCACCGACGTCGACAAGCCCCGCAACCTCGCAAAATCCGTCACCGTGGAGTGAGTTTGCTTTCCTTGGCCCTGAATTTTTTCAAGGCCTCGTCAGAGCCCTGCATCCGGCTGATTCCCTCGGCCACCCGGTGAAACAGGCCGGGTGCCAGCACCAGCGGCGCAATCTGAGGTGGCGCAATGATCTTGCGCTGCCGCTTCACAATCCCGCGGTACATTGCCTCAATCACCGCTTCCGGTTCAATGGCCGCAAACGCGCCCTTGTGGCCACCCCACAGCACCCCAGCATTCACTTCTTGAATCATGGCCGTGTTCGTAAAAGTGGGGTGCACACAGCCCACGGCGATCCCGTCCAGCGCCAGTTCCTGGCGAGCCACGTCAGCCAGGGCTTCCACAGCGGCTTTTGAAGCGGCGTAGTGGCCCATCAGTGGTGTGTGGATGGCTGCCGCCAGAGAGGACACCACCTGCAAATACCCTTTGCTTTGTCGCAGGTGAGGAATGCCCGCCCGAATGGTGTTGAACACCCCCATCACATTCACCTGCATCACCGCCTCAAAATCAGCAATCGGCATGTGCTCCAGGGTGCCCATCTTCAGAATGCCGGCATTGGCCACCACCACGTCCAGTCGGCCAAAGCGTTCTGCGCAAGTGTCCATCGCCATGGCCAGTCCGTCCAGTCGGGTCACATCCGCCTGGCATCCAGCCGCATTCGGCCCCAGTGCCTCCACGCGTTCAAACACGGCCTGGGCATCCAGGTCCACCACGAAGGCCTGGCCGCCCCCCTCAATCACCCGCTTGGCCAGGCCGGCGCCCAGTCCCCGCGCCCCGCCAGTAATGAACACCACCTTGTCGTGTTTGCGCATGCTGCGTCTCCGTTGTACAGAAGGTTTTTTTAAGTTGTTGGCAATCCTGAGTGTAGAAGAGGCGCAAATGGTTTGAGTTCGCTACAATCCAATAAAAATTGACAATTTCGGACATATGAACCCTCCGTCGACCGCCCGCCGCAGCATCGCCAGTGTCAAGATTCTTTGCGAACTCGGGATTGAATTGGGTTCCGGGCTGGGTTCGCTGCTCATGGGGTCCGGCATTCTGCCTGCCCAGCTTGACGATCCCCACCTCGAGATTTCACCAGACCAGGAGCTTCAGGTTATCCACAACCTGGTGCGCCTGCATGGCAAGGTGCCCGGCCTGGGCCTCACCGCCGGCTCGCGTTATCACCTCCACACCTATGGTATCTGGGGCTATGCACTCATCACCAGCCCCACGTTTGCGCAGGCGGTGGAGCTGGGCTTGCGCTATCTCGACCTCACGTTTGCTTTCGCCAAAGTCACGCTCAATCGTCAAAGTCCAGCGGTTTTCATTCAATTGTCGGTGGATCATTTGCCACCTGCAGTGCGTTGCTTTGTGGTCGAGCGCGATGCCTCGGCCATTCAGGTTCTCCAGCAAGCCCTGTTTGGAAAAACGCTGCCGCTGTTGGGCATGGAATTCACTGGATCACCCAGCGCACCCCTGGCGCAATACACCCGCGTGTTCGGTTGCGAGCCACGTTTTGGTCAGGCATACAACCGGGCGAGTTTCTCCGAGGCCTGGCTGGAATTGCCCTTGCCCGCAGCCAATTCAGTCAGTGCCAGATCCTGCGAGGCCCAACTCGAAGCCTTGTTGTCCCGCCGAATGCAGCGTGGCGGTGTGTCGGCCTGGCTACGCAACAAATTGATTGCCGACATCGCCGCATCCCCCAGGCTCGAAGAAATCGCCAGTGCAAACTTCATGACAGAACGCACCTTGCGACGTCGCCTGACCGAGGAAGGCACCAGCTACCGGGATCTGCTGGCCGAGGTTCGTCAAACCATGGCCGAAGAACTCCTGTGCTCAACCGGTTTAAGTGTCTCCGAAGTGTCAGTCCGGCTGGGCTACACATCCCCCTCGGCCTTCATCCACGCCTTTCAGAAATGGCACAACTGCTCACCTCGACAGTTTCTGGATGCTCGCGCGCAACAGGTACAGCGCCAGCAAACCGGGCAAAGCCGCAACCGTTGAAAACACAAAGAAGTTTGCCCAGCCATGCGCATCCACCATATAGCCTGCCGGCGCAGCCAGATAAACACGCCCAACCGCCGCCAGGGAGGAGAGCAGGGCATATTGTGTGGCAGAAAATTCTTTGGCGCACAGGCTGGTGAGCAGGCCCACAAACGCCGCCGTCCCCATGCCGCCGCACAGGTTCTCGGCAAACACCGCGCCGCCCATCGCCCAAATGGAAGGCTCCATCACCGCCAAGGCCCAAAACGACAAATTGGACACCGCTTGCAACGCACCAAAAATCATCAGCGAGCGGTACAAGCCGATTCTTGTCATCAGCCACCCACCCAGGAATGCGCCCGCCAGGGTGGCCACCAGGCTCACCGTTTTGTTGACAGCACCCACCTCGGTGAGTGTAAACCCAAGCCCCTTGAGCAAAAAGGCCGTGGTCAGCGAGCCAGCAAAGGCATCGCCCACCTTGTACAACACGATCAGCAACAAAATCCAGAGCGCAGATTCCTTTTGCATGAAGTTGCCTGCTGAATCTTTCACAATCCGCCACAAAGGCCGCCTCTGTTGCCTGCGAATCAAATCCTCCGGCGTGTCGGCGCTGGGGCTGATTGCCGTAATCAGTGCGCAGGCTGCCAGCAATGCAGCCATCAGAAGATAAGTCCCACGCCATCCAAGCCATTCACCAGCCAGGATCAGCGCCAGGCCACCAGACACCAGCATGGCCAACCGGTATCCCGTCACGTAATAAGCCGCCCCCAGCCCACGCTCCGGGGCAGGCAGCAGGTCGGTTCGGTAGGCGTCTATGGCCATGTCTTGCGTGGCGGAGCAAAAGGCAATCGCCACAGCCACAGCCGCCACTGTCCACGCCGAGTGTGCATCCACAAATGCCATCCCGGCGACCAGGGCCGCGCAAACCACCTGCATCAGCGCAATCCATCCCCGTCGCTGGTCAAACAAGCGCGGGTTCAGGTAGTCCAGAAGTGGCGACCACAAAAACTTGTAGGTGTATGGAAACCCGACCACCGCATACAATCCGATGGTTTTGATGTCCACGTTTTCAACCGCCAGCCACGCTTGAAGCGTGCTGCCGGTGAGGGCCAGGGGCAAACCGCTCGAGAAACCAAGAATTAAAAGACAAATCAGGCGAAAAGGGGGCATGAGGTGTTGACGATAATTAAAAAAGCGGACATAATCCGGGGTTCTCTTTTGGAGAGATGCCCGAGTGGCTAAAGGGGGCAGACTGTAAATCTGTTGGCTT
>DASUEC010000258.1:0-6923 GCA_036275255.1 Limnobacter sp.
GCCGAACTGCAGCGCAGAGCTTGGGCTGAGGGAATAGACCGCCGACACGGCCCGTTCTTTGCGTTTTTCGGTGCCCAGCAACAGTTCATCCCGTTCCGAGGTCGTGAAGTTTACAAACAAGGAATCGCCCACAGGCATGCCGAATCCGAGTATGGCGTAGTTGCCATCTTGCAGACGCAGTGTGGGCGTGTCGCCATAATACATTCGGCCCAAGACGGCGGTCAGCGCAAAATTGTTCTGAAAACGATAGGCCAGGTCAGCCTGAAGACCATAGTCTGTCTTGCCCGTGCCCAGGCCTTCACGCTCATCGCCGGTGGCCAGTTTGGCCAAGCCAGTGGCAGAAGCCGCAAAGCCTTTGGTTTGCAGACCGCCTATCACGTCGCGGGTGTAGGTGGCCACCATGTCGCCCAGACCTTTGGCTCGTCGGGTGGCTGCACCGCCCCCCGGGGTGACTGTTCCGTTGATTACTGTGCCGGGGCCTTCGAGGGAAATGTATGGCACAAACAGCGACGCGCGGTACGACTCGCCCACCAATGTTGCGCCCAAAGTGTAGGACTTGGCTTTGGTCTCTTGAACCTGACCGAACTTGCCTTTGAGCGAGTCAAAGCTGTAAGTCATCAAGAGGGAAGGCGCTTGCGCCCATGCGGTGCTGAAGGTTGCGCCCAGCGCGCAGCCCAGCAGTGTGCGTGTGAAAATGTGCCCCATGTACTGTCTCCTTTTTCGACACAGTATAGGGGCAAAAGCACCGCTGCTGGGATCCTTCAAATGGTGAGTGGAAAAGTACCTACTTTTTGGCGCGGTATTCTGCACGGAGGATGCGTGCTTTTTCTCGTTGCTCAGGGCTTAACACCTTGTAAATTTCATGCTGCGCCTGAAGCATCGCCAGTTTCATCTCGCGTTCCTTTTCTTGTTGCTCCACAATCAGCGCTGCCGCCTTGCTGCGGTCAAAGTTTGCAGATTCCACGAGGTTTCGCATTTCTTCGCGATGGGCTCTGCGCTCACCGATGTGTCCTCTCATGTTGCTGCGCTGCTGATCCATGATCGCCTTGATCTGGGTTTTTTGAGTGTCGCTCAGATCAAGCTGTTTCAGAATACCCATGCCGTATTCATGGCGGTGGTACCGTTTGTCTGCCTGAAATTGCTGGCCTTCGTTGCTGTGTTGCCCGGCTTGTGCGCCCATGGGAATGAAGGTCATTGCGCTGACAGCCAGCATGGCCCGAATGATGTTTTTTGACGTGTTCATGACTTGCTCCGTGGTGGATGTGTGTGCCCATTGTGCGCAAATGGCGTGTTAAGCGGGGCGGGGGCTGTGTAAAGATGGGTAAAGCGGGCAAGGCGTTGACAACACAAAACCCCGGACCCGATAAGATGAACCTGTGGAAATGGCGCTGAATGGTCCTCATATGACCCGAATACTTCACATCGATGACGACGCCGAGCTTGGCGAAATGTTGTGCGAATACCTGCGCGGGGAAGGATTTGCGGCAGAGCATTGCACCAATCCTCTGGAAGGGCTGGAGCGATTGGCCCGTGGTGCCTATCAATTGGTGGTGCTGGACGTGATGATGCCCCAGCAAAACGGTTTGGAAACTCTCAAACAGATACGCACAAAACACAGCGTGCCTGTGCTCATGTTGACTGCCCGGGGCGACAACATCGACCGGATTGTGGGTCTGGAGTTGGGGGCCGATGACTATGTACCCAAGGCGTGCTTGCCGCGCGAGATTGTTGCCCGCATTCGTGCCATTCTTCGCCGCAGCACCGACAATGGCCTGTCCATGGGTCAGCCGGTTGTGCTGGGCCCCCTGGAGGTGTTGCCCAGCAAACGCAAGGTGTTGCTGCACGGTGAGGAGGTGGACTTGACCAGTGCAGAGTTCAATCTGCTTGAGGTGCTGGCCAACCACGCTGGGCAGGTGGTGAGCAAAGCCACCCTGAGTGAGCAGGGGCTCGGCCGCCCGCTGGAGCGCTTTGACCGCAGCATTGATGTGCATTTGAGCAGCATACGCAGCAAATTGGGTTTGGGTGCAGATGCGCGCACGCCGCTTACCTTGCACACCATTCGCGGCAAGGGTTATCAACTGAGCCTGGATTAACCCTGGAGCGTCCTTTGGGAAAGCTGTTCTGGAAGTTTTTTTTTGGTTTCTGGCTCTGCCTGATTGCGGCAGCAATGGCCACTGGCACCGCGCTTTATTTGCTCAGGGACAAACCTGCATCCAGCGATCTGGCTGAGGGACCACGAGCACAGTTCATGCTGGAGACCATACAAAATGTGCTGGAAGGCAAGGGCGCCGATGCATTGAAGGACTTGCTGGAGCGCAACCGCCAACGCACCGGCAGTGCCGTCCCGGTGTTTGCTGTTCAGGAGGGGGGGCAAGAATTGCTTGGGCGTGAGGTGCCGCAGAACATTGCACAACGCATTGAGGCTGTGTTTGCTGCTGGAGAAAGCCCGGAAGCCGGGATATTGCTTGTGACTGCCAACGATGGGCAGCGTTGGCTGTTGTTCATTCCCAGGCAGCGCCGCGCTCCGGAGGCCGCAGCCGATGGGGCTGCCAATGCCGGGCCTCAGGCTCAGCCGCATGGCGCGGGGCGTCGTCCAAGAGAGGGATTGGAGCCACCCTTGCCACCCTTCTCCGGCCCAGGCCTGATGGCCGCGTTTCTGGCCAGTCTGTTGTTTGCGGGCGCTTTGGCTTACACATTCAGCCGTCCCCTGAACCGGCTCAAGAATGCGTTCCGTGAAGCGGGTCGGGGCAGGCTGGGCGTTCGGATTTCCGAGGGTGCCAAGCGAACCGATGAAATTGGGGAGTTGCTGCGGGGGTTTGATCACATGGCCTCGGAGATTGAATCCAGGATCCAGCAGCAAAAGACGCTGTTGCATGACGTGTCCCACGAGCTGCGTTCACCACTGGCGCGCTTGAACCTGGCGGTGGGTCTGGCACGGCAGCGCCCGGATCAGTTGGAGTCCAGCCTGTGTCGCATTGAAACTGAGGCCGAGCGCCTGGATCATTTGATTGGTGAATTGCTGGATTTGTCGCGCCTGGAGTCCGAGCAGCGCGAACGCACACAGCCGCTCCACAATGTGCTCGACCTGTTGCTGGGGGTGGTGGATGATGCACGGTTTGAAGCGGAGCAGCAGGGCAAGCGCGTGGTTTACACCGGCTCTCTGGATTTTTTCAATTGGCCTTGCGAACCCGATGTGCTGCAGCGGGCCTTCGACAATGTGATACGCAATGCCATCAAGCACACGGCCGCAGGCGGTGTGGTCGAGGTTGAATGCCACGCTGCCCGAGCTCGTGGGGTGTGCATCCGGATCATGGACCGTGGGCCGGGTGTGCCTGCGCAGGCCGTGCACAAGCTGTTTACACCGTTTTTCAAACAAGGCGATCAGGCGGGCCATGGCCTGGGGCTTGCCATTGCAAAACGCGCCATAGAACGCCATGGTGGCCAGATTGTGGCAAGCGCAAGACCCGGCGGCGGCATGGTCTTTGCAATTGACCTACCCGCCGACCAATCGTCCGCTGTGCCTTATCGTTGACCGGCGTCTGCCAGACGCAATGCGTCAGTGTCCCGGCCAAACAATTGTTGTGCAAAGGCAATCGACTGCGGGGTCAAGGCCTGGCTGCTGTCGTGCTCAGGGTCCCGCGCCGAAAAATCGGTGCGAATTGTGATGACCCGCTTGAGCACGGGCTCAAATGCCTCGGGCACCACCTTGGCCACATACGCCAAGCCCACCAGGTCGGCCAGTGTCTCTTCAAAGTGAACATTGTTTCTGAAAGTGATGCCCAAATGCTCCTCAAGCGCTTTGCGGGTGGTCGCCCGTTTTCCCGGTTCCGACATCATGCAGTGGGTCAGTTCGTGGCCCGATGTAAAAGCCAGAAATGCGTACTCCAAGCCTTCACGGCCGGAGTCCAGAAAATGTGACCACACCCGCTTTGCATCGGCGTGATGGTTGACGTGCACCACACAGGCTCGCAGGCCACTGTTGGTCAAAAACGGCGACGGGTTGTTCATGGTGGTTTCCCGCACATGAATTCGGTCCGTGTTGATGTGGAAGTGGTTTGCAAATTGCCGCACTTCTTGTTTGACCACCGCCGTGTCTGGCAATGACGCCTGCGGGGTGAACAGGCTCACCAGGCCAAATACCAATCCGTTCCACATGATCTGCTCCACACAATCTTGATTTGTATGGGCAACAGAACGGCAGTGTTTGGCTTGAAAAAGATTGCTCCAATGCGTTGCCCTCAAAGGGGGCACACAAAAGGGTTATGTCAAAATCAGACCCATCTTGCACAGAATTTTGAGGTTGAAATGAGCGGTCCTGTGGTGATTGTGACTGGTGCGGCTGGCGCCTTGGGGCAAGTGGTGGCCACCCACCTGGGCCAGGCGGGTTACCGGCTTTTGTTGGTGGATCTGAACCAGCCAGAATGGGACGGCGACAGCGATGCGGTGTCCATCGGAAACGTGGACCTGACCCAGGCTGAGCATGCAGATGAGGTGGTCAACCAGGCTTGGGAATACTTCGGGCAAATTGATGCGGTGGTGAATCTGGCCGGGGGCTTTGCCTGGGAAACGCAGTTGGAGGGCAGCCTGGAGACTTGGGACCGCATGTATGCCATGAATGTGCAGACCACCGTGAACATGTGCCAGGCGCTGTTGCCACAATTCCAGGCGCAGCAAGGTGGTGTGATCGTGAACATTGGCGCTGCCGCAGCCAGCAAGGCAGGTGTGGGCATGGGGGCCTATGCTGCTGCCAAGTCCGCAGTGCTGCGTCTCACAGAGGCGCTTGCTGCCGAAAACAGGCAACTGGGTGTGCGTGTCAATGCCGTGTTGCCCAGCATTCTGGACACACCAGCCAACCGGGCGAGCATGCCAAACGCAGATCCCGAAGATTGGGTCAGCCTGGAGTCGCTGGCTGGTGTGATCGCCTTTCTGTTGTCCGCCGCGGCGCGTGACATTCACGGCGCGGCAATCCCGGTGACTGGCCGGGTGGCTTAAGGCCGATGGCGAAGGCCTTCCAGATAATTGTCAATCGTGAATTCGGCTTGCGTCATGAGGTCGAACAACTCCGGGCTCAGCACGTAATTGGCAAAGAGACCGTCGATCAAGGAGTGCAAGCCAATTGCGGCTTGCCTCGCGTTGATGCGGGTTGACAACTCCCCGGTGTTGATGGCCACCTGAAAATCCTTTTCAATGGTGTCCAGGCAACCCTGGATGGCCTCGAGGTGCCGGTCCCGAATGGGCAGCATGTCATCCACCATTTCAGCCTTGTGCATCACAATGTCAAACACCCGCTGCGTGCGCTGGTCCATGGCCAGCGTTCGCACTACATGAAGTGCGCGGTCGCGCAGGTAAGCCAGTGGCTTCGCGCCGGTTTGCGTGTCGGGTGAGGCAATGTACTCATCCATGGGCAAAATCACCCGCTGTAGCATGGCGTCAAAAAGGTCCGCTTTGTTTTTAAAGTGCCAATAGATGGCCCCGCGCGTCAGGTTGGCGGCCTTGGCAATGTCGTTCAGCGTGGTGCGCGACACCCCTTTTTCTGAAAAAACCGCCTCGGCAGTGTCCAGGATCAGGTTGCGGGTTTCCAACGCTTCTTCTTTTGTTTTTCTTACCACAGTGGCTCTGTCACAAAGTTAAAAACATGTTTACATACACTCGTGCATGTATGTATTATCTGACTTCTTGGTCATTAAATCAACCCGAAAATCGTCTCACGAGGACAAAGACAGGGGCAATTATGCACAGCAAATCATTGGAACCAAAAGAGATTCAATCCTCCCCATACAGCCGGGCTTTTGCAGGGGCGACCCTCCTGCCAGCGGTGCTGGTGACTTTATTATCCAGCGCTTTGCTGCTGGGTTGTGGCCAAAGTGCAGACGCGCAGGCACCGGGTGGGCCTGGCGGCCCTCAGGCTGCACCTGTGCCGGTGGTGGAAGTAAAAACGGAAGAACTCGCCCTTCAGTATGAATACCCGGCGCAAGTGGCCGGGTTCCGCGAGGTGCAGATACGTGCCCGTGTGGCCGGCATCATCGAGCAACGGCTATTTGAGGAAGGTGGTCGAGTCAAACAGGGTCAATCCCTGTACAAGCTTGACAACGCGCCCTACCAAACCGCACTGGCCCGTGCTTTGGCCGATGAAAACGCTGCCAAGGTGCGTGCCGCACAGGCCGAGCGTGACTACAAACGCTTGTTGCCATTGGCGCAAAGCAATGCGGTGTCGCAGCAAGAGCTGGACAATGCGCAGTCTGCCTTGGAGGTGGCCAAGGCCGATGTGATGGTGGCCAGTGCCGCTGTGCGGCAGGCTCGCTTGAATCTGGAGTATGCCCGCGTGGAGTCCCCGGTCAACGGGTTTGCGAGCCGGTCGCTGTATTCCGAAGGCAGCCTGGTGTCAGGCCCCTCGGAGCTGCTCACCACCGTCACGCAGATCGACCAGGTGTATGTGAACTTTGGCATTCCCGAGCAAGACCATGAGCAGTTGCGCAAAGGCGTGGCCAGCGGGGAGGTGGTGATGCCCAAAGGCGAGCTGTTGGTGGAAGTGCTGGGTGCCGATGGCAAGCCCACCGGTTTGCAGGCCAAATTGGGCTTCCAGGACGTGCGGGTGAACCCGGGCACAGGCACCGTAGACGCCCGTGCCGTCATCAAGAACACCAGAGAAGCGCTGAGCCCAGGGCAATTTGTGCGGGTGCGGGTCAGTGGTGCCGTGCAAAAGGATGCCATGCTGGTGCCCCAGCGCGCAGTGCTTCAGAATCCGGCAGGCGGCAAAATTGTGATGACAGTCAGCCCGGAGAACACCGTGGCCCCCCGCCCTGTGCAAGTGGCCCAGTGGGATGCAGACCAGTGGGTGATCACCAGCGGTTTACAGGCAGGTGACAAAGTGATCACGGATGGTTTCATGAAAGCGCCACCAGGCACGCCCGTTACACCTGTGT
>DASUEC010000259.1:0-19190 GCA_036275255.1 Limnobacter sp.
GAAAATATGCCTTGTTTTTGAGACGCTTCAATCGCGCGTGTTACGAACACCTCTGCGTTTTTGCAAAGCTTGCTTGCTTCCCGGTCGAGGTTTTCAATGCTGCCCACAATTTGCTCGGGGCTTTGGCGATTGAGCAGGTTGGACATCTCGGTGGGGTAACGCAAATAAAAGCTCAATCCCCACACGCCAGATGCGATGGTGAGTATGGTTAGCACGTAAGCGAGCGAATGGATGTTCCAGCCCAACTGGAAACCCGTGTGCAGCGTTGCCACCACCGCCAGAGCAAGACCCAGGTAGATGTGGGCAGACACCCAGCCACGCAGGTTTCCGCCCTGGTTGTTGTATTGGCGTTTGCGTACACCAAACCACATGAGCCACAAAATAAGCAGGCCACCGATGGTGCCCAGGGTGTAACCCAGCCATGTGCCGCCATTGGCAATGATGCGGGGTTGGTGAAAACCGTAGGAAAGTGCGCTGGCCAACATCAGCGCCATGGCCCATTTCAGGTATTTGAATTGTTTGTAATTGAATAAATTGTCCTGAATCATCTGGACCCATGCCTAATTGTGTTTGTTCGGGGTACAGCAGAGGGACTACAAGAAATACAAGCGCAACAGTCGGTAATGGTAGTACACCTTGCGCAATGTTAGTATCCCCACTTCATGTCTGGGAGCGAATAATTGAGTCTTGGCACAGCTTTATTTTTGCTGTTGGTGGCCTTGGCCCTGGTTTTTTTGGTCTATTCCAGTTGGCGAAGCATTTTTTTACAATTCACCGGTTCATCAAAAACCGCCTCGGCCTCCGCCCTGAGCAGCCCGGAATGGCAGGCTTTGCTCGACCGTCGCAGCGAAATTGAGAGGGATCCATCGCTAGACGACGCAAGCCGCGCCTTGTTGATTCAAGAATGGCGAAACCAGGCCGAGCTAAGCCGCCCCCACATGGAATCCCAAAGCGATCACGCAATGCTTCCCTGGCCGCGCAGTGCGCCAGCATTGCTTGCCCTGGCTGCCTTTGTACTTGCAGCAGCAGTTTTGTTTGCCCACGCTGTGGGTGCATTTCATTCGCGGGCGTTTGTGTTGCCTTCCTTCTCGCCCGGGCAACATGTGAACGCGCCATCGCTTGACGCCGCTGAGCCAGACGTGGCGAGCCATCCCGGTGACGGTGTCAGCCTCGCCGAGCGCCTTGCCAGCTTGAAAACCCGACTGGCCGAACAACCCGATGATTTGCAAGGCTGGGTGCTGCTGGCTCGTACCCATGCAGCTCAGCAACAATATACCGAGAGCGCGCAGGCCTTGCAAAAGGCCCTGGCCCTGGCCCCGCAACATCCCGATTTGCTGGCCGATTTGGCCGACATGCTGGCCATGGCCAATGGCAGGCAACTGGCTGGCGAGCCGATGAGGTATGTGGAACTTGCATTGAATGGCGACCCCAACCATGAAAAGGCCCTGGCACTGGCCGCCAGCGCGGCAGAGCAGCGTGGCGATACATCAGCAGCCAACGCCCTGTGGGCCAGGCTGAGCCAGGTGCAACAGCAACAATTGGTGCCCCCGGTGGGGGCCACACAGTCGCCAGGCCCTGTGCAAACGCCTGTGGCGTTCATCACTGTGCAACTGCCCGAGCCCTTGCCCAGAACGGGTGGGAGCGAGGCTGCCGAGCCTGCCTTGTTCGTGATGCTCAAAGACCAGCCTGGCCCCGGCATGCCCATGGCCGCTGTGCGCATTACACAGGCGGAAGTGCAGCGCGATGCGCGCAACGGCAAATTGGCCGTGCCCATTGTTGAGCAGCATTTTTTGCAGGGCCAAAGCCGCAGTGATCTGCCCGCCACGTTGCATGCGCAAGCGCGCTGGTCGATCACCGGCACGGCACAGGCCAGTCCGGGTGATTGGGTGTCCACGTGGGCCACCGTGTCAATTGGCAAGGCCGACAGCCCTGTCCACTTGCAACTGTCCAAACCATGATTTGTTTGGGTAGCCACGGGCTTGACATAAACATTGCACCGCTGAGTGCCGCGGGTGTGTTGCTGGCCCCCCACATTGCCTGCACCTTGCCGTTGGGGCAGGTGCACTTGGTTCACGGCGACAACGGCGTTGGCAAATCCACCCTGTTGCGCAAGGTGAGTTTGGCCCTGGGTGCACAAGCCCAGTTGTACAAACCTGAGCACGGGCTTCGGGACGAACTCCTGCTGATTCAACACGCCGCGCAAATTTTGGCCATGCACCGTGTGCCCACCCAGCGCGGCCATGCCCTGCTGGAGCAGCTTGGCCTGGGGGACTGGGCCCACGAGCGAATTGGTACCCTGTCTTCGGGTCAGCGTGCGCGGCTTGGATTGCTGCACTGGTGTGTGCAGCCTGCACCCGTGTGGTTGCTCGATGAACCCTTGAACAATCTGGACGCCAATGGCCGCATGCTGTTGTTGGGCATGATTCAGCATCACCTGGACCAAGGCGGTGTGGTGCTGATGGCCACACACCTGGATTGGCCGGAGCTGCATACACGTTGTGGCAGCAATCGCATTGCCACTTTGCGTTTGCAGCAAGGCCAATTGCAGGCCGATGCATTCGCTTCGCACCTCAATCCGCAGCGCACCCCACACACCCAGCAAAGCGTTTGTTTTGATGTGCCCCGGGCTGCGCCGTGGTCGGCGCTTTTCATGCGCCAACTCGCCGTGTGGTGGGCTCAACCCCAACAGGTGCTGTGGGGGGCCTTGTTCCACTGGATGGTGCTGGCATTTTTTGGCATGGGCTTGAACAAGCCCGATCCCCAAGTGGTGTTTGTGGCGGTGTGGGTCAGTTTTTTGTTGGCCCTCATGCTCAATGCCAAAGACTGGTTTGCAGACGATGTGCGCGTGCGCTGGCTGGCCGAGTTGCAAGCCTTTGAGCCCCGCACCCTGGGCCGTTACTGGCTGGCGACGGTGGCCATACAAGCTGCCCTGCACATGGTGGTGATGCTGCCCGTCACCGGCTTGGCCGCCCTGCAGTTTGGCTTGGGTGCTTCACAGGCCATGGCTTTGTGTGTTGCCTTGCTGCTCGCGGTGTGGGCGGTGGCACCTTTGTTGGGCATGCTCTCGGTGTTGGTTTTGCTCACTCGCGGTGGGGCCGTGTTGGTGTATTTGCTGGCCCTGCCCCTGGTAGTGCCTGCCTTGCTGTTTGGGCTGGAAGCCACCCGCGCCAGCCTGCTGGGCCGCAGCCCTGAGGCCCCGCTGCTGGTGCTGTTTGCACTGGGTGCTTTGCTGTATTTGATTGGGCCAGTGGTGGCCCGCCGTTTGTTTGAATTGATTCAGGAATAGGCACACATGATGCTGTCTCAATGGGCGTCGCCCCCCAAGTTCCATGCGCTGGCCAGCAAGGCATGGCCATGGCTGTTGCTGACAGGTGTGGCATTGCTTGGCACAGGGCTGTACAAGGGTTTGGCCTTGGCCCCGGTGGATGCCCAGCAAGGCGAGGTGTACCGCGCCATTTATGTGCATGTGCCCGCGGCATGGATGTCCATGTTCCTGTACTTGGTGGCGGTGGGGTACGCTGTGCTCAACTGGTTGTATCGCAGCGATGTGTCTGCCGTCATGATGCGTGCCTTGTTGCCCACCGGCGCCTGGATGACTGCACTGGCCCTGTTCACCGGCGCCCTGTGGGGCAAGCCCACGTGGGGCACCTATTGGGTGTGGGATGCTCGCATGACTTCCGAGCTGTTGCTTTTGTTTATTTATTTGGGGCTCATGGCACTGGCCCAGTTGGCCACCGACCGGGCCAAGGCCGATCGTGTGTTGTCGGTGGGCCTTTTGCTGGGGGCATTCAACATCCCGCTGATTTATTTGTCGGTGGTGTTCTGGAATACCCTGCACCAGGGCTACAGCGTGTCGCTCAGCGGCAGTCGCATTCACCCCGACATAGCCACCAGCTTGTGGCTCTGCGTGCTAGGGTTTTGGTTGGTGTGTGCCAGCGCGGTGCTTAATCGCGCTCGGCGATTGTTGGTGCAAAGGCGGTGGGCATGATGGTGTTGAGCGCTTGGGAAACAGTGTGGCTTTGTGTGGCCTCTACGGTGTGTGTGATGGCCCTGGACCATTGGCTTGCCAACCGCGCGGGCCCACAAAAACTTGAAGTACAAAGGCAACAGGGCAGGGCACAACGCGCCGCCCGTTTGCAGGCAGGGCAAACCCAAGAAGGAGACAACCCATGAGCGCTGCACGTGCGCGCAGGGCGGCCTGGCTGGCCGCTGTGGTGGTGGTGGCCGCAGGCTTTGGCATGGCGCTTATCAAGGTGTTCAACAACAACCTGGTGTTTTTTTACACACCCACGCAAATTGTGGCCGGGGACACCCCCTTGGGCGAACAAAGCTACCGTTTGGGCGGCATGGTGCAGGTGGGCAGCGTGAAGCGCGAACCCAATTCCCTCAAGGTGCGGTTTGTGGTCACCGACATGGCCCACAGCGTGCCGGTGGAGTTCACCGGCATCACCCCCGATTTGTTTAAGGAGGGCACCGGTGTGGTGGCCGATGGGGTGTGGAATGGCAACACCTTTGTGGCCACCGAAGTGCTGGCCAAACATGACGAGAACTACATGCCCCCCGGAGTAAAACCTTGATCGCAACCGCCTCCCAACTGGCCCTCGCCTTGGCCACGATGTTGTCCCTTCTGGGGGCTGCGCTGGGTTTTTACCTGGTGCGCGGCATCTACACCCACGCACCAGCGCAACCCCTGCTTCATGCCGTGCAGCGCAATGTGATGCTGGTGTTTGGACTGGTGATGCTTGCCTTCACGGGCTTGGTGGCCTCGTTTGTTGTCAGCGATTTTTCGGTGCGCAACGTGGCAGAAAACTCCAACCTCTCCTTGCCTGTTTTTTACAAAGTGGCCGCCAGTTGGGGCTCGCATGAGGGCTCTTTCCTGTTGTGGGTGCTTATGTTTGCAGGCTGGACATTGGCTGTTGCCGTGTCGCGCTTCAATGTGTCGGCCTGTTTCAAAGTGCGCGTGCTGGCCACCCTGCAATTGGTGCTGGTGGGCTTTTTGCTGTACTTGCTGCTGGCCAGCAACCCGTTTGAGCACCTCAACCCTGCACCGGTGGATGGCCGCGATTTAAACCCGCTGCTGCAAGACATCATCATGATCATCCACCCGCCCATGCTGTACATGGGCTATGTGGGTTTTGCGGTGACCTTTGCATTTGCCGTGGCAGGTTTGCTGGAGGGCCGGTTTGACATGACGTGGGCCCGCTGGAGCCGCCCATGGACAAACACCGCCTGGGCTTTTCTCACCGTGGGCATTGCCCTGGGCAGCTGGTGGGCTTACCGCGAATTGGGTTGGGGGGGCTGGTGGTTTTGGGACCCCGTGGAAAACGCATCACTCATGCCCTGGCTGGCGGGCACCGCGCTGATCCATTCACTGGCCGTGAGCGAGAAACGCGGCGCACTGCGCAGCTGGACGCTCTTGCTGGCGCTCACCACCTTTGCGTTGTCCCTGCTGGGCACTTTCCTGGTTCGCTCGGGTGTGCTCACCTCGGTGCATGCTTTTGCAACCGACCCGGAGCGTGGCGTGTTTATTTTGGCCTTGCTGTTTTTGGTGGTGGGTGCCTCGTACGTGCTGTACGCGCTTAAAACCGGTGAAGTGGGCCATGGGGGCGATTTCAAAGCCACAGGCCGCGAGGCGCTTTTGCTTTCCAACAATGTGTTGATGAGTGCGGCACTGGTGACCGTGATGCTGGGCACACTGTACCCGCTGGTGGTGGAGGTGTTGGGTGGCCGCAAAATGTCGGTGGGGCAACCGTACTTCGAGGCCGTGTTTGCTCCCATCTTGCTGCCCGCCGTGTTGCTGATGGCCCTGGGGCCAGACAGCCGCTGGCGCCAAACACCGCTGGCCCAATACATTCGGCCCGGCGTGGTGGCCATGGGTGTGGCTGTGCTGGTGCTGTTGGGTGCCGCCTGGTGGCACGGGCACTTCTCGGTGGTGTGGGCTGTGGGTGTGGTGTGCGCTGTGTTCATGGCAGTGGCCACCCTGGCCCATGCCGCGCAAGCCACCCGCAAGGCGGGTGCTGTCATGCCGCACAGCGGCCTGCTGTATCGCGCACGGCGCTTGTCCCTGTCATATTGGGGCATGGTGCTGGCGCATTTGGGTGTGGCCGTCTTCGTGGTGGGCGTGGCCTGGGTTAAAACCTTCGAGACCGAAACCGACGCTGTGTTGAAGCCTGGGCAAACCAGCGAAATAGGCCCGTGGCGTGTCACCTTCATCGGTGTGGATTCCATTCAACGCCAAAACCACGTGGCCGCCATGGGCGTGTTTGAACTCACCCGTGGCGAGGGCAATGTGATCCATCTCATTCAACCCGAGAAACGCCGCTACCAAAGCTCTGAACAAATCATGACTGAAGCCGCCATACACAGCCACTGGTTCAGCGATGTGTATGTCAGCCTGGGCGACCCCGTGCAAAGCAGCAGCAACGCCGGGGCCTGGGGTGTGCGCCTGTATTACAAGCCGCTCATCAACCTCATTTGGTGGGGCTGCGCACTGATGGCACTCGGCGGCCTGGTCACCGTCTGGGACCGCCGTTACAAAGCCAAACCCGCTGGCGAGGTGCTGGCATGAGCAATCAAGCAATCGCCCCGGCCAAACCACCGCGCTGGCGGCTTTACCTGCCACTGGTGGTGCTGCTGTTGCTCGGTGTGTTTTTGCTGCGCGGTTTGTGGCTAGACCCCAAAAAGCTGCCATCGGCCCTGCTGGGCAAACCCGTGCCAACAGCCACCTTGCCCGTGCTTGCCTTGGACGGGTCACAGGCCAACGCCGTGCAGGTGAGTGACATTGCCACCTTGCAAAGCACAGCAGATTTGCAGGGCACACCCTGGGTATTGAATGTGTTTGCATCCTGGTGCCAGGCCTGCCTGGTGGAGCATCCGCATTTGTTGGCGCTGGCCAGGCAAGGCAAAATTAAACTGGTTGGCCTGGCCTACAAAGATGACCTTGCCAACACCCGCCGCTGGCTTGCCCAATACGGCAACCCCTACAGCCTGGTGCTGGTGGACCAGCAGGGCCAGTACGGCATTGAGCTGGGTGTGTATGGCGTGCCCGAAACCTTTTTGATGAATGCCGAAAACAAAATAGTGCACAAGCAGGTGGGCCCAGTGCCCGCCGACTACTGGGACAAGCTGGCCCTGCCAGCCCTGGAGGCATCGCGATGAATGTGAACGAACTCAACCCCCAAGAGCGCGAGCAATACAAAGAAGTGGCCAGCGAGCTGCGTTGCCTGGTCTGCCAAAATCAATCCCTGGCCGATAGCCATGCATCCCTCGCGGTGGACCTGAAAGAAAAAATTGCAGAGCAAATTCGCCAGGGCAAAACCAACGCCGAAATCAAGGCCTACATGCAAGATCGCTACGGCGAATTTGTGATTTACAAACCCGCTTACAGCGCGGAAAACGCCGTGCTGTGGCTGGGGCCGTTTTTGGTGCTGCTGTTTGCTGTGTGCTTGGCCCGCCGCACCTTGCGCGCGGGCAGGGCGGCCAAAGCCTGCACCGATGTTGGTGCTGCTAACCCAGCGTCTGCGCAAAACCAAGCCTGGGCAGAACGCATGTACCGCCAAAGCAAAGGGGGCAGCAGCGGGCAAGACGCTGGTGGTGGCGATGGCGGCGGTGATTAGCGTTTAATCACTTGTGGTGTGGCCTTGGCCACTTTTTGACAGTGAACCGCCCCGGGTTTCGTAGAAGCCAATTTGCTTAAGTGCAGGTTTGTTCGGCCTGCTGACCGAGTTGTTGACAATGATTCATCTCTGCGTCGGCCGGTGGAATGTAACCCAAGGGCTCCATAAGTTTGTGGTGGTTAAACCAAGCCACCCATTCCACTGGGGCCAGCTCCACCGATCCAATGTTTTTCCACGCGCTTCTGCGGTGAATGACTTCAGCCTTGTATAAACCATTGATGGTCTCTGCCAGTGCGTTGTCGTAACTGTCTGCTTGACGGTCCCGAAGTGCTTGTGCCAACACGCCCAGCACGAAGTCTGTGCGCATGGAGTGGTTGGCCCGCCAGCCCATCTGACGCATCAATCGCTCAACCGCACAATGGGCCACCACAAGCTTCTCGCGCTTCATGGCTTTCCAAACTTTGCAAACATCTTAAGCAACTGCCAACGGACTGATACGGAGAAACGTGATTCATGCACGTAATCCAGAAAGGACCCTCCTGGATCAGAATCTTCCAATCAACTCAGTCTGCTTGCCTTCCTTAAATATACTCAAACGCTCTTGCAACAAACTGCCCACCACCTAAAGGGGAACTGGGATGACATGCATCGCAGTGACAAACGGGCTGGGCTCGGCGGGAACATTGCATCCTCAAGCGTTGTGCATCCGCTTGATCAACATTGAAGATGGCTATTGCGCTGGCTTGCAGGGCGCCCGTGGGTGCATCGATGGTTACCACCATGCGCTCAAGGCCGTGTTTGAGTCTTGGTATTCGGGTTTTCAATCGCGTAGCCCCAACAAGCATCACGATCTTGCAGACCGTTTGCTTCACTCCGGCTTTGGCAGCGTTTGTGAGCCATTCACCGGGCCCACCACAGGTGCAGAGCAGCAGTTTGTGTTGACTCAATACGCGCCTCAGGCGTTGCTGAGCGGTTCTGTTTTACAAAATCTGGCCAATCCCGCCAACTGTCATGAACCATTGCCTGCCTTGGCACACCAAATTCACAGTTGGCATGTTGGCCATGGTGTGTATGCACACAATCACGCGGTTATGTATCGCCAGGTTCTACAAGCCGTTGATCTGGCCTTGCCCGGCATTCAATCGAGTCGCTTTGCAGACTCTGCACAATTCTTGCCTTCAGCGTGGTGTTTAAGCGCATATCGCTTAAGCCTGTCTGTGCTTCCTCAGCGTTGCTGTGCCGAAATTCTTGGCGCAGCCTTGTTTGAACTCGGACTGGGTGTGCCTGAGCTTGTTCAAGATGCGGCACGTGCAAGCACCGCAGGCAAAAAATACAACGCTGCATGCATGGCCCCAGCCTGCAACCATGCACTGACGGCAGCCAAGTCGGCCATTGCCAACTTGTTGGCGTCAGAGCAGGCCAAGGGTGAGCTGGCCATTCAAGTGGCCCGTGGTTATTTCATTTCCCGGGAACTGTTTCATGCATGGCATGGTGAGTTGGTCCACTTTATTCAAAGTGGCCAGTTGCAACCCGCGCAGGCCATGGTTCAGCTGGTGCAAACAAAGGCCAAGTATGCCGTGGGCTACCACGACCGCTTGAAGCTGGGGGGGCAGGTATTTGACGAATTGATTGTGCAAGATCCGGCCAGGTTTGTTGAGCAACTTGCCCGTTCACCCTGGGTGGTGGCTGGCAATCCGGATGCGAGCCCCTTGCTGGGTCACCTTATTGCCTTTGGCGGGCCCATGTTTCGTGTGTTTTCCGATGCGGAGGTGGAGGTTATTCGCAGTTGGATTGTGTCTTTGGCGCTTGCGCCGAGGCAATCTACCGGGCAAGCATTGCAGCCAGTGAAAACAACGCCGCAGCCAAACCGAGTAATGCAGCGCGATGCAACTGCAATTCACAGCAGCGAAAGCAAACGCGGCCATGTGGACCTGCGGGCCATGTATCACTGTTTGCTGAACATTGACCATCATCCAGAAGTGCGTGTTGCAGCGCTGGACTATGCAATAACCTGGTTGGCGCGCAGCGCCAAAACCTCCCTCCACAAGGCGAACGTGCTTCCCTTTGAGCGGTATACCCACCATGACTTGCGCGCCTGGTTTGACGACAAGGCGCTTGCACAAGTGCGTTCGTATTGCCCCAATAAAAAGGCAATCGAAAAAACACGCGATGAGGTGATCGACGAGGCAGTGCAGCTGTGCCCGATGATTTTGATTGACGGTGCCTGGGTGCAGCGTTGGACGAATGTTGGCATGGTAGACACCAGAATAGGTTCACTTCTGTACAAAATCTTTTCTGACGAGATTGGCAATGGCGACCCCGCGTTGAACCATCCCAACATTTACCGTGATTTGATGCAGCAAATGGGGTTGGAGCTGCCAGATTTTCGCACCCGCGAATTTGCATATTCTCGGCATTTCGCTGACGAAGCTTTTGCCGTGCCCGTGTTTTGGCTCGCCTTGTCTCAATATCCACGGCGCTTTTTGCCAGAAACCCTTGGATTAAACCTCGCCATGGAACTCTCCGGTGTAGGCGGCGCTTACCGCAATGCACGCGATGAGTTGCATCACCATGGTTTCAGCACCTTGTTTGTCGATCTGCACAACACCATCGACAACGTGTCTTCCGGCCATTCGGCCATGGCCATTCAAGCCATTGAGCTTTACATGGACGATTTGTTGAATATGGGCTCTGCCAGCCTGATTGCCGCAAATTGGCAACGTATCTGGACCGGCTATTGCGCACTTTCGCCACCCAAAGCGCACTGGATGGAGTTGTTTTCCCGCCCCCGCTACGTCGCCTAACCGCTGGCTTACCTTCATTCAATCAACCCACCATCGGGGATCACGCTTTTGGATTCTTACACACTTGGCATTTCTTACGGTTACCACGACAGCGCTGCCGTCTTGCTCAAGGCGGGCAGGCCAGTTGCAGCCGCGCAAGAGGAACGTTTTACGCGCATCAAGCAAGACAGCGCATTTCCCCTATCGGCGATTCGCTATTGCCTGGCCGAGGGCGGCATTCGCATGCAAGAGGTGGAGTGTGTGGCCTACTACGAGCAGCCCTTTAAAAAACTCCGCCGTATTTTGTACACGGCTTTGCGAAGTGGCTTACGCGGATTGGGTTTGATGCGCCGCGAGCTGCCAGGCTGGTTGTGGAATGCATTCACCGTGAAACACACAATTGCCAGTCAACTGCGTGAGCATTTTGGACACTGCCCCGGCATCGTGTTTGGCGAGCATCACCGCTCGCATGCAGCATCGGCTTTTTTTGCAAGCCCACACGCCAAGGCTGCTGTGTTGTGTATCGATGGGGTGGGGGAGTGGGCAACCACGTCTGCATGGCAGGGGCAAGAAAACACACTCAAACCCCTGTGGGAAATCCGCTTCCCGCATTCACTGGGTTTGTTGTATTCGGCCGTGACTTACTACTGCGGCTTTAAGGTGGACTCGGGCGAATACAAGGTCATGGGCCTGGCGCCCTATGGCAAGCCGGTGTATAGCAAGACGATGTTTGAACATCTGATTGATGTGAAAGCGGATGGGCAATTCCGTTTGAACATGGACTACTTCGATTACGAGCTCGGCCAATGCATGATCAATGCTCGCTTTGAGGCCTTGTTCGGCGGCCCGCGCCGTCAGCCAGAAAGCCCTTTGAGCCAGCGCGATTTTGACATGGCCGCTTCAATACAGCAGGTGATTGAGCATGTCATTTTGCGATTGGCCACCACCTTGCAGCAGCAGACACGCGAGAAAAACCTGTGCTTGTCTGGCGGGGTGGCCTTGAATTGCGTGGCCAATGGCCGATTGCTTCAAAACAGGCTTTTTGACCACATCTGGATACAGCCTGCGGCTGGGGACGCCGGTGGTGCGCTTGGAGCAGCTCTGCATGTGCACCACGAAGTAAACAAACAGCCAAGAACACACCGTCAGCAGGACAACATGCAGTCGGCATTGCTTGGGCCAGCCTACAGCAATGCCGAGATTGAAATTTCCCTCAAAGGGGCCAATGCGGTCTACCACCCGCTCGATGATGACGCGCTGCTGGCAGAGGTCGCCAAGCTGTTGGCCCAAGGCAAGGTGATTGGCTGGCACCAAGGGCGAATGGAGTTTGGCCCACGTGCTTTGGGCTCGCGCTCCATTTTGGGCGATGCACGCAACAGCAACTTGCAAAGCGTCATGAATTTGAAGATTAAAAACAGGGAATCGTTTCGCCCATTTGCGCCGCTGGTGTTGGCTGAACATGCCTCCGAGTGGTTTGAATTGCAGCAAGACAGCCCCTACATGCTTTTGGTGGTGCCAGTTCATGCGCAGCGCCGCAAGCAGGTCACTGAGGACCAATCGGCTTTGCAGGGGCTTGAGTTGTTGAAGGTCAATCGGTCTCAGATTCCCGCTGTGACACACGTCGATTACTCGGCGCGAGTGCAAACGGTGCAGCCAGACCATCCCAACAAAAGGTTGCGTCGCCTGCTCGAGCACTTTCATTCAATCACCGGGTGCCCGGTGTTGGTGAACACCTCGTTCAATGTGCGTGGCGAACCCATCGTAGAAAATCCAACTCAGGCATACACCTGCTTCATGCGTACACAGATGGATCACCTGGTGGTTGGCAATTTTTTGATGCACAAAAGCGAGCAGCCCGACTGGAACGAGAAAACCGATTGGCGAACCGAGTTCGCGCTGGATTAACCCCTGTTTTGGATACTGATGATGATTGAACAAGCATTGAGCCCCGAACAAGCCCTGGCAGAGATATACCGACTCACGCCACAAATGAAGGTGTATGACCAATTCATCTCTGACCTGCGCTGGCTTCCCTACACGATGTTTTTCCATCCATCGAATTTTCGCTCTTCGGTGGTGAATACCGATGCCTTGGGGTTTCGCCTCAGCCCTTGGAGTGGGCGCAATGTGAGCACCGCAGAATTGCCCGTGGATGGCCGGCCGGTTAACCTGCTGGTGGGCGGGTCCAATGTATTGGGCACAGGGGCATTGACCGATGCGGGCACCACCTCGGCTTACCTGTCTGAGTTGACCGGCGAACCGTGGTTAAATTTTGGCGCTCGTGGTTACAACGCCTTGCAAGAGGCCATGCTGTTCATGATGCATCGTCACCGTTTGCGCAATGTCAAGCATGTGGTGGTGCTCAGCGGCATGAACACACTCACCCTGGAAGGTTTGCCAGACGAGTTGGCCACCGACCACGGACGCTACTACTACTCCTATGAATATGCCCATTACATGGGCTTGTACAGTGCCGACCTGCTCGAGGCAGCGGCAGAAAAATCTGGTTGGCTGGAAGGCTTCAAAAACTGGCTGAGCAACGTGAATGCAGGCCATGCGAGTGCCGCCTCTGTGGTGCTCGACGACAGGGATTCCAGCACCGAAGAACGCGTGGTGCGTGCCGCCACTGAGATTGTAAACGCTTTGGAGTTGTGGACGCGTCTGCTGGCCAACACCGACACCAAGCTGACTTTTTTGCTGCAACCCTTGAGCCAATGGACACGCGACTCACTCAGCCCCAGCGAGAAGGAAATTTTTAACGCCATTGACAGTTGCCCCAATAACTTTTGGCGTTTGTTCGGAAAAATTTTGGCCAAAGAGGTTCATGCACCTTTCGTGTCAGAAATCGCCAAGGGGTGCGCGCAATTGAATGTTGATTTTGATGACATGAATGCACTTTTGGCCCGCTCCCCCAGACTGCACGATGATCTGTTCGTTGATCGTGTTCACTGCAACAACGATGGCTACCTCGAGATTGCCCGCCAAATCCAGAGTTGTTGCTTGCAAAAGCCCCTTCACCAACACCAGGACCACACACGATGATCAACCCAAAAAAGCCCAGCCGTTTCATTCTGATCCGGCTTTTGAACGCCTTTGCAAGTCTGTTCAAAAAGAAGAAAAAACCAAGCAGTTCCATCTATCCCTTGCGTTAATTCCTCTATTGAAACTCCATGAAAAAATACACTGTGTTTAGTCACGGCTATGCAAGCCCGCTTTTGCGCTGTAACAACAAGCTGTCCACCGAGCTTGATTTCGACGAGGTAAAAAGCACGTCGCTGGAGTTTGCCCAAGACGATGTGTTGTACGTGCCTTCTGAAGATGGTCTGATTTGGGTTGCGCAACGCACACACAATACCGCTGTGGCCAGTGCCATTGAGCTGTTTAAAGACAAGGCTGCATTTCGGCAGGTTTGTGCCGCGTTTACACCCGGCTTCTTTTTCAAAGAAGTGGCTGTGAGGGATGTGCACTTGCTAAAGCTCGATTTTGAAAGCCGCGACCGCTACGTGATTAAACCCAAGCGGGGTTACTATGCCACGGCCGTTCGAATCATCACGCAGCAGACCAATCTGCACCAGTTGCAGGATGAAATAGAAGAGGAGCTGGCTGTTCGAAGCCGATACTACCCAGAGACCATGCTCTCCAGCCAATCGCTGATTCTCGAAGAGTTCATTGGCCAGCCCATTGAAAACTCTTTGGGTCTGGACGAGGCTGAACTTGCAGTGGACCTGTTTTACGACCGCAACGGCGACCCTGTGATTGCAGGTTTATACCACCATCCCCATCCCACCTGCAGCGCGTATTTCCACACACTGTATTACACCAGCAAGGCCATCTATGCGCGCTTCTCAGGCATGGTGCTTGAGTTTTTCAATGCACTTCAAAAGCAGGGCATGAACCTGAAAAACTTTCCCGTGCATGCCGAGTTCAAAGTCATTGGAACACGCTTGGTGCCCATCGAGATCAACCCCTACCGGTTCGGTGGGTATGGTTTGGCCGATTTGTTGCACCACGCTTGTGGTATCAATCCTTACGAAACGTACTTTGAGTCTCGGCACCCGGACTGGTCAAGCTTGTGGAAGGGCAAACCCGAGTTGTATGGTTGTGTGGTGGGGTATAACGGGCAAGATGTCGATCTTCAAACCCATGAGCCTCAGCGTGAAGCATTCAAAGCCATGTTTGGCAACGCCTTGTTGCATTACCAGGCGCTCGACCACTTGAACTGCCCGCTGTTTGCCATGGCGTATTTCAAAACCATGGACCCGGGTTTGCTGCATCAGTTGCTTACCGTGGATTACCGCAAATTCTTCACCCCCGCGACTGCGAGCCTGCCATGCTGAAAGACTTTTCCGTATCGGCGGTGATTGCCGGCTGGTTGGCTGTTTTTGTTGGGTTTGCCGGCCCGCTGGCCATTGTGTACCAAGCGGCAGAATTGGCCCATCTAAGCAGTGCACAAACAGCGTCATGGATTTGGGCCATTTCGATTGGCAGCGGTGTGGCGGGTTTGTGGCTTAGTTTGCGCTACAAAATGCCAGTGATCACGGCTTGGTCTACGCCTGGTGCAGCTTTGCTGATTGTGTCACTGCCCGAGCTGGGTCTGTCACAGGCGATTGGCGCTTACCTCGTGGCCGCTTGTGTGGTGTTCATTTTGGGCATGACCGGTATTTTTGACACCTTCATCAAAAAAATTCCGCAAGGCATCAGCGCAGGCTTGTTGGCCGGGGTGTTGCTTAATTTTGGCTTGGGGGTGTTCAATGCCTTGCCCGGCAATCCGTGGCTGGTCGCATGCATGCTCTTGGGTTTTGTGGCGTGTAAGCGGTTTGCACCGCGTTATGCAGTGGCGGTTGCCATGGTGTTGGGCATCGCCGTGGCCTTGGTTTTCGGGCAGGTGGATGCTACCGGCATTCGCTTCGAGCTGGTCACCCCGGTGTGGACCACGCCATCCTTTTCCATGCACGCCATACTCAGCCTGGCCTTGCCCTTGGCACTGGTTACGCTGGTGGGCCAGCACATGCCCGGCCTTGCGGTGCTCAAGGCATCCGGCTTTGAGCCGCCGGCCAAAGCGATGGTCTCTTTCACCGGGCTTGTTTCTCTCTTGGTGGCTCCCTTTGGTGCGCATGCAATCAATCCATCGGTGGTGGCTGCGTCCATTTGTACGGGTTCGGAATCGCATGAGCAACCCAAGCGGCGTTACATTGCCGGTCTCAGTGCCGGAGTGACCTATCTTGTCGTTGGTTTGTTTGGCGGTGCCTTACCCCAACTATTGCTGGCGCTCCCCAAGACCCTGATTGTCACGCTGGCCGGTTTGGCCTTGATCGGCTCCATCCTGGGTGGCCTCGTTGGCGTGGTGACCAACGAGAATCACCGCGATGCCAGTGTCATCACATTCTTGGTCGCAGCCTCCGGTTTTCAGTTTCTTGGTTTGAGTGCGGCCTTTTGGAGTTTGGTGATTGGGGGGCTGGCGTATTTCATACTTCGCCCTGCCAAACCAGCCGGGGCAAAAGCATGAACAACACCTCCGTGTTTTATCGCAGTCCGCATGTGCACATGCCGATTGCTGCCAGCGGACATGGTGCCTGGATGGTCGACACCACCGGGCGTCGCTACATTGACTCCTGCAGTGGCGTGGCCGTTTGCAATTTGGGTTACCAGCATGCAGGCGTTATTGCAGCACTTCAACAGCAGGCCAATAGCCTAGCCTATGCGTATGCCGGCGTATTCCGCAATGAAGCGGCCGAGGCTCTTGCCGATTTTTTGGTGCAGCGCTCACCTGGCCTAAGCCGGGCCTATTTCCTCTGCAGTGGGTCGGAAATCATGGAGATCGCCCTTAAAACGGCCCTGCAGTACTTTGTCGAGCTTGGGCAACCCGATCGTCACTTGGTGATTTCCCGGCGACAAAACTACCACGGCAGCACCCTTGGTGTACTCGCCATTTCGGGCAATCGGCAGCGAAGGGACATATTCGACCCGGTGTTGAGCAGTGGTGAGTTTGTCTCGCCTTGCTATGCGTATCGCAATCGTTTGTCCACCGAAAGCGATGAAGATTATGTGGCCCGCTTGGCCACTGAACTGGAACAGAAAATTCTGGCTTTGGGTGCTGAGCGCGTTGCTGCATTTGTGGCAGAGACGGTGGTTGGCTCTACCTCTGGGGCTGTGCCGCCGGTTCGGGGGTATTTCAAGGCCGTAGAGGCTGTGTGCAAGCGACATGGTGTGTTGTTGATCTTGGACGAAGTCATGTGCGGGCTTGGTCGAACCGGGCATTTGTTTGCGTGCCAGGAAGATGATGTTCGGCCAGACATTGTCACGCTGGGAAAGGGGCTGGCGGCAGGGTACCAGCCCATCTCGGCCATGCTGGTGACCGAAGCCATTCATGGTGCGATTGCACGGGGCTCCGGTTCACTTCGCAACGGGCAAACCTTTGCCTTTCATGCCACAGCTTGCGCAACGGCCTTGGCCGTGCAACGCATCGTTGAAGAAGAGGGGTTGATTGCTCAGGTGCGCCAACACGGTTTGCACTTCAACTCAATGCTGGCGGACGCCTTGAACGGGTTCCCCCATGTTGGCGACATTCGCGGCAGAGGCCTTTTTGTTGGTGTAGAGTGGGTTGCGGAGCAGGGCAGCACCACACCGTTACCCGTAGATCCCACGCGTGCTGCGCGTGTTCGAGCGCATGCGTTGGAGCGAGGCCTGTTGTGTTACCCAATGCACGGCACCATTGATGGCGTGCATGGCGACCATGTGCTGTTTGCTCCGCCCTTTGTAAGCACACAGGCGGACCTGGAAACCATGGTGTCAATTTTCGCGGAGGTCGCAAGAGAGACCCTTCTGCATTGAATCGCCTGTCAATAAAATTTTTAAAATCAAACCGCATCGTTTTTACACCATGAATGTACCCGCGCCCACGCATCTGCACCCATTGCAAACGCTTCTTCCCAATGAACCCTTGCTCATGATGGGCGCTGGGCCTGTGCCAATTCCACACCGAGTGGCGCAAGCCAATTCAATTGTGATCAATCACTTGGGCGTCGTGATGGCACAAGTGATCGACCAGGTGAAATCCATGGGGGCTTATGTGTTTCAAACCCAGTCCAAGCATGTGCTTGGCGTGGCGGGTCCCGGCTCAGCCGCCATGGAGATGGCCATAGCAAACCTCGTAGAACCCGGTGATGGGGTATTGGCAGTTTGCAATGGTTACTTTAGCCGCCGCATGGCAGACATGGCCGAGCGTGTGGGCGGTGTGGTCAAGATGGTCGATGTACCCAATAACCAGGCCGCCACCCCCGAGCATGTAGAGAGCTATTTGCGCACAGGCCGGTACAAGGTGCTGACCATTGTGCAAGGCGAAACATCCAATACTGTGCACAATCCGCAGTTGCAAGACATTTCAAGGCTGGCGCATTCCATGGGTTGTGCGGTGGTTGTTGATGCTGTTTGTACCTTGAGCACCATGCCATTTGAAATGGACGATTGGCAGGTGGATGCGGTCATCACGGGTGGCCAGAAGGGTTTGTCGTCCATTCCCGGCGTCTCTTTGTTGGCGTTTTCAGAGTTTGCATGGCAACGCATCACCCAGCGCAAAGCCCCCCGGGCACACTGGTGCCTGGATGCAATGCTGGCCGACCAATTCTGGAACAAGCGCGCATACCACTACACAGCACCCGTGTCGGGAATATTGGCCCTGCACGAGGCCTTGCATTTGGTGTGCGAAGAAACCCTCGAACATCGCTTCAGGCGGCATGAACTCTGCTCCAAAGCCCTTCAGCATGGCATTGAGGCCATGGGCTTGTCGCTTCTGGTTCCCGAGCCGGTTCGTTTGAATTCGGTGATTGGTGTTCAGGTGCCAGAGGGGGTTTCATCCGAGAAAGTTCGCGCTTACATGTCTGCCGTGCATCGAGTTGAAATTTCGGGTTCGTTCGGCTTGAACATTGTGCGCATCGGGCAAATGGGAGAGCAGAGTCGGGCTCACAACCTGTTTCGCACGCTACATGCTTTGGGATCAAGCATGAAACACGAAGGCGCAAAGCTCGACTTGCCCGCGGGACTCTCGGCACTTGAGTCCTGCTTGTCCAAAGAAACGCATGCCACCTATGTGAACTGAGTTTGGTGAAATCATGTTTAGTCATGTCACTGTTGGAACCCGAAATCTGCAGGCATCGGCTTGCTTCTATGATGCCGTTTTACAGCCGATGGGATTGATTCGCCGCCAGGTCGATACCCATCCAGGTGGTGTGGAATCCGTGTGCTGGGTGGCACCCAACAGTCCACTGCCGCGCTTTTATGTGTACATGCCCTTTGACCGACAGCCAGCCAGCGCAGGCAATGGCAGCATGGTGGCATTTCGTGCACCCACCAAAGCGGCTGTGGATTTTGCCTACCACGCTGGTTTGGCTGCAGGTGGCTTGGATGAAGGAAAACCCGCCGAGCGGCAGCACTACGGCGCCGGTTATTATGGAGCTTACCTTCGAGACCCCGATGGAAACAAAGTACACATGGTTTATCGGGGTGATTTGGCTGATGCGTGAGGTCACCGTTCTCGCAGACTTTCGCTTCCACTTTGAATGAGCGGCGTGAGGAAGTATTCGATTACCCGCCGTTCGCCCGTTTTTATTTCTACCGAAACGGCCATGCCCGGGCTGAACTTGACCTCTGCACCATCGACCCAAATGCTTGATCGTGCCATTTTGACTCGCGTGGAGTAAATCAAACCACGTTTTTCGTCATTGATCGCATCGTGCGAAACAGATGTAACAGTCGCTGGAACTGTTCCATACTTTGTGTATTGGAAGGTCTCGAC
>DASUEC010000260.1:0-4807 GCA_036275255.1 Limnobacter sp.
CGACTGTGCCCACGCCTACAAGGGCCACGCGAAGAGGTTTGTTCATTTGTAAATCAGCCAAGGTGTTGTTTTCGGTAACTTTCCAGGAAACGTGCAATTCTACCCATTGCGTCGGTCAAATCGTCGGTGTTGGGCAGGAAAACCACCCGGAAATGATCGGGTTGGGGCCAATTGAAGCCCGTGCCCTGCACCACCAGCACCTTTTCAGACTCCAACAATTCCAAGATGAACCGCTGGTCATTCTTGATGGGGTAAAGTTTGGGATCGAGCCTTGGGAACAGGTACAAAGCCGCCTTGGGCTTGACGCAAGTCACGCCTGGTATGGATGTCATGAAATCGTGGGCCAAATCACGCTGCCGGGTTAACCGACCACCGGGCCCCACGAGGTCGTTGATGCTTTGGTACCCCCCCAGGGACGTTTGAATGGCGTATTGCCCCGGCACGTTTGCGCACAAACGCATGGAGGCCATGATGCCCAAACCGTCGATGTAGTCGGTGGCGTGGCGCTTGTCGCCAGAAATCACCATCCACCCGGCGCGGTATCCACACGCCCTGTAATTCTTGGACAAACCATTCATGGTGATGAACAGCACATCATCGGCCAGAGAGGCAATGGAGGTGTGTTCAGCCCCGTCAAACAGCATTTTGTCGTAAATTTCATCGGCAAAAATGATGAGTTGATGCTCGCGTGCAATTTGCACCAACTCCTGCAACACCTCGACCGGATAAAGGGCACCGGTGGGGTTGTTGGGGTTGATGATGACCATGGCCTTGGTCTTTTCGTTGATCAGGCTGCGCAAATGTTTGGTGTCGGGGTACCAATCGGATTGCTCATCACACAGGTAATGGCGTGGGGTGCCGCCCGATATGCTGATTGCGGCGGTCCATAAAGGGTAATCTGGTGCTGGCACCAACACCTCGTCCCCGTTGTTCAGCAAGCCCTGCATGCTCATCACAATCAGTTCAGACACACCATTGCCCACAATGATGTCGTCCAGCGTCACTCCCTTGATGTTCTTTTGCTGGGTGTAGTGCATGATGGCCTTGCGCGCTGCAAACAAGCCTTTGCTGTCGCTGTAGCCCGAGGCATCACCCAGGTTGCGAATCACATCTTGCCGAACCTCATCGGGGGCCTCGAAACCAAACGGTGCAAGGTTGCCGATGTTAAGCTTCAGGATACGATGCCCTTCCTCTTCCAACTGGCGCGCTCGCTGCATCACCGGCCCGCGGATGTCGTAGCAAACATTGGCCAATTTGGCAGACTTTAGGATGGGTTTCATAATGACCTGTGAGTGGATTGTTGTGGTGAATTATTTTGCGCCGGGCAAAGTCTTATAATTTAACCGTTTAGGCCCCGCCGTGCCAAGGTGTGGCCCCGTGCTGGAGCGCATTTCGAATGAAATTTCAACCCGAGGCTTTAGACAGCCAGTTCATCGTTCAACGCTACGACGAGGACGGTGTGGTCATCAGTGGCTTTGTCCACCGTCAAAGCGTGGTCTTTGGAAGCCAGTTAGCCCCCTTACCCTGGTCAGCCACCGCGGCCGAAGGCCTCACCCTGCCTCAGGCGGAGGCCCTGCATGCCCAATGCCCGGCGGGCATGGAAGTGTTGCTGATCGGCACAGGTACACGGCAGGTATTTCCCGGGGCGGAGATCCGGCGATTTTTCGCAAACCGAAAATGCCCGGTTGAATACATGGACACGCAGGCCGCGTGCCGCACATACAACATCTTGGTGGGCGAAGGCCGCCAAGTGATTGCCGCTCTGCTCATTTGAGGCCAACACCATGACCGCGTACGCCGCCTCACTGGTTTTGTCTGGTGTTGTGCTTAATGCACTTGCACAGCTTTTGCTCAAAATGGCCACCAACAAGGTGGGGGTCATTGAGGCGTCCAGCGCACTCAGCCTCTCGGCCATGTCTGCGCTGTTTCTGCAGTGGCCAATGATTCTTGGCTTGTTTTGCTATGGCTTTTCCCTGCTGATCTGGTTGATGGCGCTGTCGCGTGTGGACGTGACCCTGGCCTACCCCATGCTTGCAATCGGCTATGTGATCAATGCCCTGGCGGCCCAGCATTTTCTCAATGAACCCGTCAGCATGCAACGCTGGATCGCCATTGGTGTGATCGTCCTCGGCGTGGCCTTGCTGGCCCGATCTTAGACACACAGGAGTGGGGCAAGGTGATGAAGCTGTCAAAAGGTCTGGTTATACTGGGTCAATCGGTTTACCACATGCAATAAGGAGCCTTCAAGGTGACAGTTGAATTGAATAGCGCCGTTCCTGATTTTTCTGCCACATGCACTGGCGGCGAGTTTAACTTGGCCGATTTGTCCGGCAAGCGCGTCGTGATCTATTTTTACCCCAAAGACAACACACCAGGTTGCACCACAGAGGGGCAAAATTTCAGTGAATTGCATCCACAGTTTTTGAAGGCGGATTGTGCTGTTTTTGGCGTTTCAAGGGATTCCCTGCGCTCGCATGAAAGCTTCAAATCCAAAATGGGGTTTCCGTTTGAGCTCATCTCAGACCCGGACGAAAAGGTTTGCAGTCTTTTTGGCGTCATGAAGACCAAGAACATGTACGGCAAACAGGTGATAGGCGTAGAAAGAAGTACCTTTGTAATCAACAAGAAAGGCGTTCTTGTGCAGCAATGGCGCGGCGTGAAGGTGCCAGGCCATGCACAGGCGGTGCTTGACTTTGTCCAAACAATGACGGACTAATAGCACATGGGCGCAGGCGTGACGACCCTGCGCAATTTTTGAGTTTTTCCAACTTCTGATCGTTGACATGCCTCTGCCCAAAGAACCCAGCAAACTCGCCACCACCCTAACCGACATACCACCCATACCCGCCCCCAAAGGCAAAAAGGCAAGCCCCAAAAAACCGGCAAATTCCGGCACAACGCTCACACCCGGCAAGGCATCGCTGGTGTTGGCAAGCAGCAATACGATCACGGCCAGACACGACCAGCCTGAGGCACCACGTGCCACGGCCAGCGCGGTCGGCAGCAAGTCCAAGAAAGCCCCCACCATTGCCCGCACAAAACGACAGGTGAAGGACACCGGCCGAAAAATTTTTGTGCTGGACACCAACGTCTTGATGCACGACCCCACGTCCCTCTTCCGCTTTGAAGAACATGACGTGTTTTTGCCGCTGATCACCCTGGAGGAACTGGACAACCACAAAAAAGGCATGTCCGAGGTGGCCAGGCACGCCCGCCAGGTGAGTCGCTCACTGGATGCTTTGATGGAAAACATCGAGGACATCGAAAAAGGCGTTGCACTGAACCGCCTTGGCAACGCAGACGCCATGGGTCGCCTGCTGGTTCAAACCACCGAACTCACCGCAGAACTGCCAAAAACCCTGCCCGTCGGGAAGGCTGACAACCAGATTCTGGGCGTGGTGTTTGCACTGGCCAAGCAACACGCAGACAAGGAAGTGGCCTTGGTGTCCAAAGACATCAACATGCGCATCAAAGCACGCGCACTGGGGCTGCTGGCAGAAGACTATTTCAACGACCAGGTGCTGGAAGACCGTGACTTGTTGTATTCGGGGTTTCAGGAACTGCCCGCTGATTTTTGGGAAAAGAACAGCAAGGGCATCGAGAGCTGGCAACAGGGTGGCAGCACCTACTACCGAATCAGCGGACCGTCTGTTAAAGACATGATGGTGAATCAGTTTGTGTACTGCGAAACTGGCATCCCGTTGATTGCACAGGTGCTCGAAGTCAATGGCCGCACTGCAGTGCTTAAAACCCTGCGGGATTTCAGCCATAACAAAAACAGCGTGTGGGGAATCACCGCACGCAACCGGGAGCAAAACTTTGCACTGAACCTGCTGATGAATCCGGAGTGCGACTTTGTCACCTTGCTGGGTCAGGCTGGCACCGGAAAAACCCTGCTCGCCCTGGCGGCCGGTTTATCTCAAGTGCTTGAGAGCAAACAGTACTCTGAAATCATCGTGACACGCGCCACCGTGCCTGTGGGCGAAGACATCGGGTTTTTACCTGGCACCGAGGAAGAAAAAATGGCCCCCTGGATGGGCGCTTTTGAGGACAATCTCGAGGTGCTCAACAAACCCGACCCAAGCAGCGGAGAGTGGGGACGCTCAGCAACCACCGATTTGATCAAAACGAAGATCCGTATCAAATCCATGAATTTCATGCGGGGGCGCACCTTCATCAACAAATTCCTCATCATTGATGAAGCACAAAACCTCTCACCCAAGCAAATGAAAACCCTGATCACCCGCGCTGGCCCGGGCACCAAAGTGATCTGCCTGGGCAACCTTGCGCAGATCGACACCCCCTACCTGACTGAAGGTTCATCCGGGCTTACTTACGTGGTGGACAGGTTCAAAGGGTGGCCACATGCGGGGCACATCACATTGCAGCGTGGGGAACGTTCTCGGTTGGCGGACTTTGCTTCCGACAGTCTTTGATGCATTCAGGACTGCAGGCGGGCGAAAGTTCGCCCGCCTGCTCCTTGAGCCTGTGGCTTGCTCCCTGAAGCACACCGGGGCCAAGCCCCTTGGCGACGGGCAATCTGCTTGAGCTTGTCGCTTGCTCCCTGAAGCACACCGGGGCCAAGCCCCCTGGCGACGGCCAATCTGCTTGAGCTTGTCGCTTGCTCCCTGAAGCCCACCGTGGCCAAGCCCCCTGGCGACGGTCAATCTGCTTGAGCTTGTCGCTTGCTCCCTGAAGCACACCGGGGCCAAGCCCCTTGGCGACGGCCAATCTGTGATTCCCTCCCTGAGCCTCGCCTGAACTGAGGCCCCCCCTCGAAAAAGATGTCGGGCTGGGCCTCTGCCCC
>DASUEC010000261.1:0-9460 GCA_036275255.1 Limnobacter sp.
CAATCTCCTCACCCGCATACAAGTCACGCTGGGTGCGGGCACCAAACAGGTAATGGGCATCGCGTGACTCGCCGGCCCACTTGGCTTGCTCCAGCAAACTCAAAATGGGCGCCATGCCACTGCCACCTGCCACACACACAATCGGCGCCGGTTTCTCACCCTCGGGGGGGCGCAGATAAAAGTCACCAAACGGACCACTCACGCTCAATCGGGTTTCCTGGCGGTTGGCTGCAAACAACCACTCGGTGAACCGCCCACCCGGTACCTTGCGAATGTGGAACACCAGCTCATTGGCTTCCTGCCCCTTTGGCGCCATCGCAAAGCTGTAGTTGCGGCTCAAGCTCAACTCCTCCAGACGCAACTCCGCATACTGCCCTGCCTTGAACGGCATGGAGTCATCCAGCGCCACACGCAGCTCAACAATGTCATGGGTCAAATCTTTTTGGCTCACCACGGTGCCTCGTGTTTCCACCAACCGATCACCACCGCTGGTCAACTCCACTTCAATTTCCAGATCTGTTTCTGGAATGGACTGGCACGCCAGAATCATCCCGGCCTTCAAATCCTCGGCACTCAGCACGTAGCTGCTGTCGGTCAGCTCCCGCACCTTGCCACTTTTCAACTTGCACTTGCACTGGGTGCAACTGCCCACCCGGCAATTGTGCGGAAACCCCAAACCCGCCGACAAGGCCGAATTCAAAATCACCTTGCGACCCTTTTCAACCTCAAAACGCTGACCACCTGGTGCAACCTGCACCGTGTGGGTGGCATGCGCCTTTTTGTTGCTGCCCGCCGCACCACCTTGCAAACCCAACCATTCAAGCAATTTCATGACGTGCTTTCCTTCCTGGTAACGGGTCAATCAAACAGCGGCTTTGTTCAGACGCTGCGCCTTCAGCTGTTCGCCGAGCTGCGCACTTTTCAAGCCCTTCATCCCGCTTTTCAAACTGGCCTCCACAGCGAGTTTCTTTTCTTCCGGTGTGGCGAAGTGCTCATCCCAATGGTTGAGCAGCGGTGTCATCACCCGCTTATAAAGCGGAGGAACCAAGGCCAACAAAATGGTGCCGAGGTAACCTGTCGGCAGCATGGGTGCGTGGCGATAGCTGCGCAGGTTCCAGTACTCCTGGTCTGCCTCGGCGTGGTGGTGGCTGTGGCGTGTCAGCGCAAACAGCAGGGCCGTGGAGACCGATGCATTGGTGTTCCAGCTGTGACGTGGCTCCACCTTGTCCTCGGGGCGACGCACAATGCCGTAGTGCTCCATGTAATTCACAATCTCGAGCAGGGTTTTGCCGCCCGCCGACATCACCCAAAACAGAGCCAGCGCTGCCCAGCCGCCAATGTAGAACGCAGCAGCATACAGTGACAGGCTCATCAAGTTGCCGCGCATCATGCGGCTGTGCACAGGATTCCACACCGACTGGCCAAACTTCTCCAGCCGCTGCTTTTCAAGACGCCATGCAGATTTGTAACCACCAATCCAGCTCTTGAAAACGAAGGTGTAGACGTTTTCGCCACGCTGGGCCGTTGCCGGGTCAATCGGTGTGCCAAGGTTTTTGTGATGGCCATACACATGCTCAATCGCAAACGAAGCATCCGCAGTAAAGGCCAGCATCCAGCGGCCCAAAATCATGTCGCGTTTGCTGTAAGTTCGGTGCGTCAACTCATGGCCCACGTTGGTACCCCCGGCACCAAACAGGAAAGCCCCGCCCACAGCACCGGCAAACCACTGATACCACGCGGTGTCTGCCTGAATCTGCAAGCGGTCATAACCGAACACCCGCTGCATGAAACCATCCAGCCCCAACACATCCGTGGGTGCTATGGCCCAGGAAAAACACAAACTCACCCAGAACAGAATGGGCAGCGTCAACCACAGCATCAAGTTGAGAAACAACTCGCCCTCCATGCGCGGCTCACTGCGGTCATCGGGCAACAACACGTCGCCCAATGCCACCACCGCCACCAGCAAGGCAATGCCAAAAAACATCCAGTTGCCGCCCTGCATCATGCCGTGCATGGTCACCACGGCAAGGAAGGGGAAAGACGCAAATTTGAGATAGTGCAACATTGAAGGTCTCCTGTTGTGTACGTCTGCGTGTTATTTTCAAGCATGTTAACGATTGTAAACATGCGCGTCAAGCCCCTCGAAATTCATTCGATGACGTGTTCTAAATCCATGTTTTTCCGCAGAAACCGAGGCTTTTCTATATAATCCACGGGCTATGAGCACTTCCAACACCGCAGTCCATGGGCGCCAAAGGCTGATCGATGCCGCCCTCAATCTGAGCTACCACAGGCGCAGCTTCTCCAGTCTCGGGATTCGCGAAATCACCCGCGAGGCCGGCCTGTCTGCGCCAGCGTTTTATCGGCACTTTGAAGACCTGGCCGACTTGGGCACAGCAGTCATTCTTGAAGTAGAAAAAGCGGTCATTGACGCATTCACAGAAGTTCGCCTGCGCACGGCCAAAGAGGCCGATCTGGATATTCGCCCCATGCTGGTAAAGCGCTTTTTCGACTGGGCCGTAGAAAACCCAAAGCCGATCGTGGTGGGTGCATCCGAGGCCTTCGGTGCGCTTGAACGCATGCGCGAAGGCCTGAAAAAAACCATCCGCACCATCAGCCTCGACATTTGCAGTGATCCGCGCATTTCGGGCCTGTTGCCGGGGCTGCCTGCCCATGAAATGATTGAAGTGCTTGAAGTGTTGGCCCAAAATATCCTCTTCATGGCCGTGGAATACGTTGAACACCCGGAGCAACGTGACGCCATTTATCAAAAAGCCCTGCGCATTGTGGCAGTCATCTTTGCCGGCGCACACGCCGTGCATGCCATGCAGGAAGAACAGCAGACTTGATCTGTTCTGATTGATAAATTACATTGGCAATACATTTAACAAAAAAGCTGTGTGTGGTTTACATTGCTGTTCAAGCGATCAAAATGTGAACGAACAATTAACATTGCTTTAACAAAAACCGGCAGGAGCCATCGCCATGCGTATTGCCATACTGGAAGACGACTTGACCCAAAGCGAAATGTTGCGCTGGGTGCTCGAATCTGTTCAACACAAATGCCACAGCTTCTCCACGTTCAAAAGTTTCCAGACCGCCCTGTACCGTGACAGCTTTGACCTGGTCCTGCTGGATTGGGTTTTGCCAGACAGCACCGGTCCGAAGGTGATGCAATGGATTCGTGACACACTCCACATCAAAGTGCCCGTGCTCTTCATCACCTCCAAAACCGATGAAGAAAACATCGTTGAAGCCCTCAACGCCGGTGCAGATGACTACATGATCAAACCCATCCGGCGTGGCGAGCTGGTCGCCCGCGTGAACGCGCTGCTGCGCCGCGCATACCCCGAGCTCACAGCACCCGAAGTGTTCGACATCGCCGGTCTGGAATTTCACCCCAAGTTTTCAACCATCGTGCGGCACACCAAACGCATCATCATGACCCAGAAAGAATTCGATCTGGCGCTGCTGCTGTTCCGAAACCTCGGCAAGCCACTGTCGCGCTCCCACATTCAGGAATCCGTCTGGGGCCGAGACACCGACCTGCCTTCTCGCACCATGGACACCCACATCTCCCGAGTGCGCTCCAAGCTGGCACTGCGGCCCGAAGAAGGATTCCGTCTGACACCAGTCTACGGCTTTGGCTACAAACTGGAGCAGGTTGATCAGGACGGCCGCACCAGCGACTTTGCCAGAATCAAACAACAACTTGCCCAGAGCGAATAAGCTGGTTCCAAGCCGCGCGGGTTATAATGAAGGGTTTCCTGCCCAGTGAGTACCATGGAGCTTTTTGCAGTCGGCCTGAACTATCAATCCGCGCCGCTCGCCTTGCGCGAGCGCTTGGCGTTTCCGGCCGAACAGGTGCAGGAGGCCCTGCGCACCCTGGCGCAACGAGTCAAAGCCCCAGAAGCGGCCATACTCTCCACCTGCAACCGCACCGAGGTGTACTGCGCTGCCGATGACGTAGGCGCCGTGCAAGCCGCCCTGCTGGACTGGCTTGCCAACGACCGCAACATCCAGCCTCACGAACTGCAACCCCACCTGTACAAACTGCCGCAGCAAGATGTGGTGCGCCATGCATTTCGCGTCGCCAGCGGCCTCGATTCCATGGTACTTGGTGAAGCCCAAATTCTGGGCCAAATGAAGCAAGCCGCCCGCACCGCTGAAGAGGCTGGCACCCTCGGGCAAATGCTTCACCAGTTGTTCCAACGCACATTCTCAGTGGCCAAAGAAGTTCGTTCACACACCGAAATTGGGGCACACGCCGTGTCCATGGCCTCCGCGGCAGTCAAACTGGCCAGTCGCATTTTTGGCGATCTTGGCAAGCGCAACGTCCTGTTCATCGGCGCGGGCGAAATGATCCAGCTCTGCGCCACGCACTTTGCAGCACAAAACCCGAAAAGCATCACGATTGCCAACCGGAGCGCAGAACGTGCCCAGCAACTTGCACAGGCGCACCAGGCCCAAGTCATCGGCCTGGCCCAAGTGCCCGAACAGCTGGCCAAATCCGACATCGTGATTTCCTGCACGGCCAGCACCCTGCCCATCATCGGTTTGGGCATGGTGGAAGCCGCAACCAAAAAGCGCAAACACCAACCCATGTTCATGCTTGACCTGGCGGTGCCACGCGACATTGAAGCGCAGGTGGCCAAACTCGATGATGTGTTTTTGTACACCGTGGATGACCTCAGCCAAATTGTGCAGGAAGGTCGGGAACAACGCGCCGCAGCGGTGGAACAAGCCGAAGCCATCATCGAACTGCAAGTGCAGGGCTTCATGCGCTGGATGAGCGAGCGCTCGTTGGTCCCCACCATCCAAACCATTCACAAACAAGCCGATGACATCGCCCAACTGGAGCTGGAACACGCACGCAAGCAGTTGGCCAAAGGCACACCGCCCGACGACGTCATCCAGCTCATGGCGCACCGCATGAGTGCAAAATTCATGCACGGCCCCCTGCAGGCGCTTCACCAGGCCACGCCTGCCGAGCGGGAAACCCTGCTCAAGTGGTTGCCCCAACTTTTCAACATCAAAAACGATCAATAGATGAAAGACAGCATGCGGTCGCGGCTTGAGCGCCTCACACAGCGCCTGGCCGACCTGGACCAGTTTTTGTCCTCCCAGGAAGCAGCCCAAGACATGGTGCTGTTTAAGAACATCACGCGGGAACGCTCTGAACTGCTGCCTGCCACAGCGCGCTATGCCGAATACCTTGGCCTGGAGGCTGACCTGAAAACTGCCCAGGAATGGCTGCAAGACCCGGATATGCGCGACATGGCCCGCGAGGAAATTGCCAACAACGAAGGCAAGCTGGCCGGGCTTGAGGCGGAGCTTCAACGCCTCCTGCTGCCCAAAGACCCCAACGACCACCGCAATGTGATGCTCGAGATTCGCGCTGGCACCGGCGGCGATGAATCGGCCCTGTTTGCAGGCGACCTCTTTCGCATGTACACCCGCTATGCTGAGCGACAAGGCTGGCAAATTGAAATCATGAGCGCCAGCGAATCCGAACTGGGTGGTTTCAAAGAAGTGATCGTTCGCATCGCAGGCGAACTGGTTTACAAGCACCTCAAATTTGAATCAGGCGGCCACCGCGTGCAACGGGTGCCAGCCACCGAGAGCCAGGGGCGCATCCACACCTCCGCCTGCACAGTGGCCGTGATGGCCGAGCCCGACGAAGCCGCCGCCATCGAGATCAACCCCAGCGATTTGCGCATTGACACCTTCCGCGCCAGCGGTGCTGGGGGGCAGCACATCAACAAAACCGACTCGGCCGTGCGCATCACCCACCTGCCAACCGGCGTGGTGGTGGAATGCCAGGATGAACGCAGCCAGCATCGCAACAAAGACAAAGCCATGAAAGTGCTGGCCACCCGCCTGCAAGACCGCGCCGATCGTGAACGCCAAGCAGCTGAGGCCTCACAGCGCAAAAGCCTGGTGGGCTCCGGTGACCGCTCCGAGCGCATCCGCACCTACAACTTTCCGCAGGGGCGCATGACCGACCATCGAATCAACTTGACCCTCTACAAACTCGACCACATCATGGATGGTGACCTGACCGAACTCATGCAAGGCCTCACGGCGTACCACGAAGCCGAACTGCTGGCCGAAATCACTGCAAATGAGTAACCCGCCCATGAATAATACTTTCGGGCTTGGCACTGTGCGACGATCCGCCCAACAGCCTGGCCCCTGGGGAAATGTCATGTTCCGTGTGTTAAGTATTGACAACACCCACATGTTGGTCTGGTTTGAAAATATGATTTTTTTGCGCTTCTACAATTCCAGCCCTTCATGAACCAATTACCAGCCCCAACCCTCGAATCCGCGCTCCAACAAACACGCGATGAAACCGGGCTGACCACCAGCGAACTTCGCATCCTCATGTGCCACATCACCGGCTTGAACAAAGTGGGCCTGGTGAGCCGGGGCAAAGACCCGTTGCCCATGGACCAACTCAGCGCCTTCAAATCCCTGGCTGCCCGCAGGCAGCAAGGCGAACCCATCGCTTACCTGGTGGGCCACAAGGAGTTTTATTCCCGACCATTCTTGGTGGACCCCCGCGTGCTCATCCCCCGGCCAGAAACTGAAGAACTGGTCGAGCACGCACTGGCGTTTCTACAACAACGGGCCACTGAAAACCTGCTCACCCGAGTGCTCGACATTGGCACCGGCAGTGGCGCCATCGCCGTAAGCCTAGCCCTCGAAAACCCAATCCTTGAAGTAACCGCCACCGATGTGTCGGCCGACGCATTGTGGGTTGCGCAACACAACGCCAGCACCCTGGGCGCAAAAAACCTCAAATTCATCCAGTCCGACCTGTTTGCAGGCCTGCTCGCCCAAAACCCGCCGCTCGCCTTTGACCTCATCTGCAGCAACCCGCCTTACATTGAGGCAGGTGACCCGCACCTGCAACAAGGCGACCTGCGTTTTGAGCCTGCACTTGCACTCACCGACCATGGCGATGGCTTGCACTTTTACAGGCAAATTGCCCAGCACAGCCCGCCCCTGCTGCGCAGCGGCGGCGGTGTGATCGTCGAGCACGGCCACACCCAGCAAGCCCAGGTGATGCAACTTTTCCAACACGCAGGCTTTGCCCGTGTGCAAGGCCTGCCCGACCTGGCTGGCACCCCCAGGTTTGTGTTTGCGCAAGTGTAAAACAAGCTTGCAAGGCGTTGAATTCTCTTGAAAACGCGCCTTTTGCGCCCACATCCATTACACTTAAGGGTTAAGAAACACCCCATTTTAAGAAAGGAAGTCCTATGAGCGTTCGCGATTCCATTCACGAAACCGTCACCGGCCACCCCATCGTGCTTTTCATGAAAGGCACCGCACAATTTCCAATGTGCGGCTTCTCCGGCCGAGCCATTCAAATCCTGAAAGCCTGCAACGCCGAGCGTGTTGTCACTGTGAACGTGCTGGACGACCCCGAGATTCGCCAAGGCATCAAAGACTACTCCAACTGGCCCACCATTCCGCAACTCTACGTGAACGGCGAATTTCTCGGCGGTTGCGACATCATGACCGAGATGTACCAAAACGGTGAACTGCAAGGCATCATTGCCGCGGCCAACAGCAGCGCCAACGCAGACCAAAAAGCCGAATAAAGCACGACGTGAGCAGCACCCTGCATCAACACGCCGTCACAGTGGCCATCACCGGCGCCAGTGGCGCCTTGTATGGCCTTAAAATTCTGGATCTCTTGCGCGCAAGGGGTGACGTCGAAATCCACCTGGTGGTGTCCAGCTCCGGCTGGCTCACCCTGTCCAGCGAAAGTGACCTCAGCAAAGAGGCCGTAGAAGCCAAAGCGCACGTTGTGCATTCGCCCAAGCAAGTGGGCAACTGCATCGCCAGCGGCTCTTTCCCCTCCCTGGGCATGGTGATTGCACCGTGTTCCATGCACACCTTGGCAGCAGTCGCCCATGGGCTTTCCGACAACCTCATTGCCAGAGCCGCCGATGTGACCCTCAAGGAGCGGCGGCGGCTGGTGCTGCTGCCCCGCGAAACACCACTCAACCTGGCCCACCTGCGCAATATGGTGGCGGTCACTGAAATGGGCGGCATCGTGATGCCCCCCGTGCCCGCACTTTACCAGCGGCCACCAAGCGTTGATGCACTCGTCACACACACAGCCCAACACGCACTCGAACTGCTCGGCTTGCCCAACGCAGGGCGCACCGTGTGGCAAGGCCTTGGCAGCAAAACTTGACTCAACTGGTCAAATCTTGCTCAGGCAAAAAGAAACGCTGAAGAATCCTCGAATCTGAATCCAGCCCAAGATCAGCCAGCAGGCCCAGCATGCGTTTGGCCGCTTGTGGGTTACTCCGCTGGTGCTTGCGCGCAATGATCAGCTCGTTTTTCATGGAGTGCTCCCACCCCACCAACTCCGTCACCGTCACCTGGTAACCGTGCGCCTCCAATTGCAGCGTGCGCAGCACATTCGTCAACTGGCTTCCAAACTCGCGCGTGTGCAAAGGGTGGCGCCACAACTCCACCAAACTGCGCTTGCCCATCGCCGTGGATTTGTTTTGCTTCAACACCGAGGCCACCTCCGCCTGGCAACAAGGCACCAGGGCAAAAGCCTTCGCTTGCTTCTTTAAACCAAATGCAATGGCATCGTCGGTGGCCGTGTTGCAGGCGTGCAGAGCAGTCACCATGTCCACCGTTTCGGGCAAATCTGGGTGTTCGGTGGCCTGCGCGGATGGCAGATTCACAAAGCGCATGCCACGATCAAAACCCAATTCGGCAGCCAAAGCCCTTGACCTCTCAGTCAAATCCCCGCGGGTTTCCACCCCGGCCACCATCACCCCGTCCGGATTGTCCTTCAAATACAAATCGTAAAGCATGAACCCCAGATACGACTTGCCCGCCCCATGATCCACCAAACGCAACACCCCACCCTGGCGTGTGCGAATTTCCTCAATCAGCGGGGCCATGAACTGCGTCAAATGAAGAACCTGCTTCAACTTGCGGCGGCTGTCCTGATTAATGCCACCATCGCGCGTCACAATGTGCAGCGCCTTCAACAAGCCGATCGACTGACTTGGCTTTAAACCCAAAGACGACAGAGGGTCGGGTTTCGCAGCGGAGGGGCGTGGGCCGGGCATGGGGGTGTTGGCGTGTCTCGGTTTCATAGCACGACAGTGTACTGGAGCGCAGCAGGCATCGCACTGGGGTTGCTCTGATTCTTGGCGGCCGTGGCCTTACAAACCCTCGCCTTGCCATGTCGCTCGCTCTTTGAGCCTGTCGCTTGCTCCCTGAAGCACACCGGGGCCAAGCCCCTTGGCGACGGCCAATCTGCGATTCCCTCCCTGAGCCTCGCCTGAACTGAGGCCCCCCTCGAAAAGGATGTCGGGCTGGGCCTCTGCCCCTGCGGGGCATCGTTCATGCTTGGCACGGTCGGGCAGATTGTCCTGAGTGTCGCTGCAGGGGCACTGGCGCCCGGTGGCTTCTT
>DASUEC010000262.1:0-5060 GCA_036275255.1 Limnobacter sp.
AGTTGCGGCAGCACATAGAGCTGGCCTTTGTCGAGCGCATTTAGGGTTTGTTTGGCCACGCCATCGGCTTCCACGCCAGTGAGCGCCATGATTTTGTTGGCCAATTGGCTGGAACCATCGGCGATGCGGCCATCCTGCGTGATGTTGGTTTTGACAAAAGTGGGGCACAGGGCGGTCACGCTGACACCGCTGCCGGCCAACTCGGCCGCCAGGGTCTCGCTCAGGGCCAGGGCACCGGCCTTGGTCACGTTGTAGGCCCCCATCAGCGGCGCTGCCGAAAAACTGGCGGTGGAAGCCACATTCACAATGCCGCATTTGCGCTGCCTGCCCCGCAAGCGCAGGCGAGGTGCAAACACGTGACAACCGTGAATAACACCCCACAGGTTCACGCCCAGCACCCATTTCCAGTCGTCCATGGGGGTTTCGCCAATGGGCAAACCTCCCGCCCCCACACCGGCATTGTTCACAAGCAAATCAATCGCAGTGGCGGTTGGGCTGCCACCAAAAAGTTGTTCGGCCCGCACAGCCAGCTTCTCCACATCGGCCAGCTTGCTCACATCGCATTTCACGGCCCAGGCCTTGGGCAAGAACACCAAATCAGGATTCTTCAGCTTGCCAGCCACTTCATCCATGATCAGGTCCACGGTTTCCTGAGCGCGCTCCAGGGAGATATCGGCGCACACCACTTGGCCTCCGCGTCGAACAATTTCCCGAGCAAAAGCTCGACCAATGCCGCTGCCAGCGCCTGTGACCACTGCATTTGCGCCTTTGGTAATTTTTTGCCCAAACATTCGCTATCCTTGTTGACCGTTACATTGAACAATGTAATATTAGATCGAACGTTTGTTCGGATTCAATTCGGATTTATTCATGACCAGAAAACCCAAGCAAAGCCGCGCGCAACACACCGTCGACTCCATTGTTCAAGCAGCGTTCATTGCCCTGGCAAAACACGGCGCAGAGGGTGCAACCACCCGTCAAATTGCTGAGTACGCCGGCGTCGGGGTGGGATCCATTTATGAATACTTTGAGAACAAGGATGCCATTTTCGAGGCCATGGGGCAGCGTTTTGCACAAGAGCTGGTGACCTTGATTCAGGAACAAACCCCCACCCTCGTTCGGATTCCGCTACGCGACGCGGTGTTTCAATTGATTGCCCGCACCGCTGAATTTTTGAAGAAAGACGACGAACTTTACCTGCGCTGTGCGCGTGAATCGGCACTCATGGAGCGCCATGTGCCCTTTGGTGCGGTGTACCGTGCACTGGCAGACCTCTTTGTTCAACATGCCATTGCGCACCCGGAGATTTTGCGACTCAACAAACTGCAAACCGTGGCTTACATATTCATCAACAGCGGCATGTCGACCATGATTCGCTACCTGAACCACCCCAACCCTGGCTTTAGCTTTGATGACCTGGCCCATGGCCTGGCTGACATGGCAGGCCATTATGTGGAGAGAGAACTCGCCCAGCGCTGATGCAACGGACGGCTGACGCTATACTGTGGGCCAACATCAACAAGAAGGGAGACAACACCATGCGCGCACTCCGGGCCACCACCTTTGCCACACTGACGCTGGCGCTTGGGGCATGCAGCGCTCCGGCCCCAGACTCCATGGACAAAATGGCCAACGGCAACATTGTGCAAATCAATGGCCTGAACACCGATGAACTCACGTTTGTGACGCGCAATCGGATTGTCAATCTGTTTGCCACTGACGCTTACAACATCATGCGTGACATGAAGCGGTATTACACAGCAGAATTCAACAGCCACCCCACCTTGTCTGTACAAGCAGTGACTGAACTGAAAAACACGCAAACGGGCGAAGTGCTGAACAACCAGCCACTGTTCACCGTGAGCTGGCGACGACCCGACCTGAACCAGATGGATCTGGACTCCAAATTCAGCCTGGACACTGAAGAGATTCTTTTGTACGCAGACCGCGTGGTGTCACACGGGGTGGTGGGCGATCAGGTGTTGATTGATCACTGCACCGTAAGCAGCAACACCAGCAAACGGGAGCGCTTTTGCGATTTGGTGGTAGAAGGCCTGCATGCCAAATAGGGCGTGGCTTGTTCACCAAAACCAGACAACGGATTGCCCCCTGACCACACCCTCTCCGTTTTTCAATTGCAGGAGCCTCCATGAGCACCAAGAAAATTGCAGTTCTTCCTGGCGACGGCATTGGCAAAGAAGTCACCCCGGAAGGCCTGCGCGTTCTGGAAGCAGCCGCACGCCGCTACCAACTGAACCTGGAATTCACTCACTTTGATTGGGCGCATTGCGACTACTATCTCAAGCACGGGCAAATGATGCCCGGCAACTGGTTTGAACAACTTGTAGATTTTGATGCCTTGTATTTTGGTGCGGTGGGGTGGCCAGACAAAGTGCCTGATCACATCTCCCTGTGGGGCTCACTGCTTAAATTCAGGCGCGAATTTGATCAGTATGTGAATCTTCGCCCGGTGCGGCTGATGCCAGGCATCCCCTGCCCGCTGGCCAACAAAAAGGTGGGGGACATTGATTTTTACGTGGTGCGGGAAAACACCGAAGGTGAATACTCGTCGGTGGGTGGTCGCATGTTTGAAGGCACCGACCGCGAGACTGTGCTGCAGGAAGCGGTGTTTACACGCAAAGGCACCGACCGAATTTTGAAGTATGCCTTTGAACTGGCGCGAAGCCGTCCCAAAAAACACCTCACCTCTGCCACCAAATCCAATGGCATTGCCATCAGCATGCCCTACTGGGATGAGCGTGTTGAAGCCATGGGGTTGCAATACCCCGACGTGCATTGGGACAAATACCACGTCGACATACTGGCTGCCCGCTTTGTATTGAGTCCGGAGCGTTTTGATGTGGTGGTGGCATCCAACCTGTTTGGCGACATCCTCTCTGACCTTGGGCCAGCATGCACTGGCACCATTGGCATTGCTCCGTCGGGCAACCTCAACCCGGAGGGAGAATTTCCATCGCTGTTCGAGCCAGTGCATGGCTCTGCGCCAGACATCTATGGAAAAAACATTGCCAACCCGATTGCGATGATCTGGTCGGGTGCCATGATGCTGGATGCCATCGGTCAAGGCGAGCCGCAATACAAAGCGGCGCACGATGCCATCTTGAAGGCCATTGAAACAGTGTTGGTGGAAGGGCCACGTACCCCAGACATGGGGGGCGGGGCCAACACCACCGACTTGGGCAAAGCGGTCGCAGCGTGCATCCAGTGAGGCCTTGCCCAGGCCGGTAAGCCCAAAAGCCAGGGAGCATCAACTCAAAGCGATCCATGTCCCGAACAAGAGGAACAATCCACTGGCCGCCCACCGCAGCACCTTGAGGGGCAACACACGGGTAAGCCGTTCACCCAAAAACACCACCGGGGCATTGGCAATCATCATGCCCAAGGTGGTGCCAACCACCACGGGCAAGAAGTCACTGTATTGGGCAGCAATTGCGACCGTGGCCAATTGGGTTTTGTCGCCCATCTCAGCCAGAAAAAACACGACGATTGTTGTCAGCAAGACACCCCATTTGCCGGTTTCAGGGGCTGCATCGTCCTGTTTGTCGGGGAACAGCGTCCAAATGCCCATGCCAAAAAAACTGGCGGCCAAAATCCATTTCAGGGTGTCTGGGGCAAGCACGGTTGTTACCCATGTGCCCACAGCTCCGGCCAAAGCGTGATTGGCCAAAGTGGCCATCAGGATGCCCCAAACAATTGGCCAGGGCTTTTTAAACCGGGTGGCCAGAATGATGGCAAGGAGTTGGGTTTTGTCGCCCATTTCGGCCAGGGCAACCAGGCCTGTGGCGGTTAAGAAAGCTTCCATAGCCGTATGCGGTTGTAGGGAGCGGCAAGTGTATCACCCAGGCTCAGGGGGTCATCCACAATTGACGCCAAAACCAGCGATGGAACAATGACCTTCTCGCATTCAAGCCCGGCACTGTCACTGCATGAATCACCTCCATATTCTCAGCCAGATTTTGGGTGTAACCGCACCTGTATTTGCCATGGTGCTCATGGGTCTTTTGCTTCGGCGTGTTCAACTCATCAATGACTCATTCATTCAGGTTGCATCCACGCTCACCTACAAGGCGACCATGCCCACGCTGTTTTTTCTTTCCATCTGGCAGGCCGATTTGCAAAGCGCCTTCAACGCCAGGCTAGTGTTTTATTTTTGCATGGCCACGCTCGTGGGCTTTGCGGCCAGTTGGTGGTGGGCAATCCATGCCGTGCAACGCGAACAACGGGGGGTGTTTGTCCAGGGCGCATTCCGGGGCAACTGTGGTGTGGTGAGTTTTGCCTTGGTGGCAAGTTATTACGGCGACTACGGCCTGTCGGTGGGCGGGGTGCTCGTCGGTTTCAGCATTTTGCTTTTTAATGTGCTGTCGGTTCTCATTCTTTCCATCTACAGCCCCACCCTCAAATTCAGCCCCACCATGGTGGGCAAAGAGCTGGCCCGCAATCCACTGATTGTTGCAGTGGTGCTCGGCATGCTGGCCAGCGCCATTGGGCTTTACATTCCCCAATGGCTGCTCAAATCGGCAGAGTACTTCGCTGGCCTGACCCTGCCACTGGCCCTCATTTGTGTTGGCGGCACCTTGTCGTTGGCTGGCATCAAAGCCTCCGGGCCTGCAGCCATTCAATCCAGTTTCATCAAGGTGGCGGCGCTGCCGGTGCTGGCCTGTGCTGTTGCCTGGGCACTGGGGTTTTCCGGGCCAGAGCTGGTGGTGCTGTGGATGTTTTTTGCCAGCCCCACTGCGGCAGCCAGCTTTGCGATGGCGGTCGCCGCTGGCGGCGATGGTCGTTTGGCCGCCAACATCATTGCTCTCACCACCCTGGTGTCGATTGCCAGCATCACGCTCGGTATCTATGCACTCAAAGCGATGGGGCACTAAAACCCGTTACACTCAGTGGGTAGTGCCAATTTCGCAGGTAGTCACCCATGCAAGATGCCCAAGCGGCCCCCTTGTTGCCACCCCACCGAGAACTTCTTCTGCTGTTGGTCCTGGCTGGCATTCAGTTCACGCATATTCTCGACTTCATGATCATGATGCCACTGGGGC
>DASUEC010000263.1:0-3529 GCA_036275255.1 Limnobacter sp.
AAGCTCGCATGTTGGGCTATCAACATTTTGGCGAGCTGAGCCTGGTGCCCAAAATGGCAGAGACCACTGAGCAGGTCGTGAACTTCCTGCGTGAGCTGGCAACCAAAGCCAAACCATTTGCACAACGTGACCTGGATGAACTGCGCACATTTGCCAAAGCCGAGCTTGGCCTTACCGACCTGCAAAGCTGGGACATGAGCTACGCCTCTGAGAAACTGAAAGAAAAAAAATACGCCTTCAGCGACCTGGAGGTACGCCAGTACTTTCAGGAAGACCGCGTGCTGGAGGGCTTGTTCAGCCTCACCGAAAAATTATTCAGCGTAAAAATTGTGCAGGCCCAGACCGACACCTGGCACCCGGACGTGCGCTTTTTTGAAGTACAGAAAGACGGCCAAGCCATTGCCCACTTTTACCTGGACCCATACGCCCGGGCCAGCAAACGCAGTGGCGCTTGGATGGACGATGCACGTGGCCGCAAGCGCACCGGCAACGGCCTGCAAACCCCGGTGGCCTACCTCACCTGCAACTACACCAAACCCGCTGCGGGCAAAAAAGCCCAACTGTCGCACGATGATGTGCAAACCTTGTTCCACGAGTTTGGGCATGGCATTCACCACATGCTGACCCGCGTGGACGAACTGGATGTGGCAGGCATCAATGGCGTGGAATGGGATGCCGTGGAATTGCCATCGCAGTTCATGGAAAACTTTGCCTGGGAGTGGAGCGTGGTGGAATCACTGACCGCCCATGAAGACACCGGCGAACCCATGCCCAAAGCCCTGTTTGACAAGATGGTGGCCGCCAAAAACTTTCAGAGCGGTTTGCAAACCCTGCGTCAAATTGAGTTCTCCCTGTTCGACATGCTGGTGCACACCCAATACGACCCACACGGCGAGCAGAGCATTCTGGAGCTGCTCGACACGGTTCGCCAAGAGGTCGCCTTGGTGGTGCCCCCGGCTTATAACCGCTTTGCCAACTCCTTCAGCCATATTTTTGCCGGAGGCTATGCCGCAGGCTACTACAGCTACAAGTGGGCAGAAGTGCTCTCGGCCGATGCGTTTGCCATGTTCGAGGAAACCGGCGTGGTCAACGCCGACACTGGCAAAAAGTTTCTGGATGAAATCCTGTCGGTGGGTGGCAGTCGCCCTGCGGCCGAGTCTTTCAAGGCCTTCCGTGGCCGGGAGCCCAGCATCGACGCCCTGCTTCGCCACACCGGCATGATTGACAACCGCCAGGCGGCGTGAAGGCAAACCCATGAGCAACCCAATTCAGCTGGCCACCTGGAACGTCAACTCACTGAAGGTGCGCCTGCCGCACCTGTTGCAGTGGTTGCAAAGCAACCCGGTGGACCTGCTGGGTTTGCAGGAACTGAAGCTGACGGACGATGTGTTCCCGGTTAGCGCGCTGGAAGAGGCAGGCTACGGCGCGGTGTTTGCCGGTCAAAAAACCTACAACGGCGTGGCCATTTTGTACAAGCTGGCCAGCATGCCCAAACCAGTGGACGTGCAGGTGAATTTGCCCAGTTACCCCGATGAGCAAAAGCGCGTCATTGCCGCCACCTTTGGTGATTTGCGCTTTGTGAGTGCCTATGTGGTCAATGGCGCCGAGGTGGGTTCTGACAAATTTGAATACAAAAAGGCCTGGCTAGACGCGCTGCTTGCCGATTGTGCGCACTGGTTGAAGCAATATCCCAAGCTGGCCCTTGTTGGCGACTACAACATCGCCCCCGATGACCGCGATGTGCACGACCCGGCGGCTTGGGCAGGCCAGGTGCTGTGCTCCAGCGATGAGCGAGAACGCTTCAACGCCCTCCTCAACCTTGGGCTGGTGGACAGCTTCCGCCTTTTTGAACAACCGGAAAAAACCTTCTCATGGTGGGATTACCGCATGCTGGGCTTCCAGAAAAACAAGGGCTTGCGGATTGACCATGTGCTGTTGAGCACCCCCCTTGCCGGGCAATGCACTGCCAGCCTGATAGACCGCACACCGCGCAAATGGGAAAAACCCTCCGACCATGCGCCAGCCATTGCAATCCTCAAAGGCCTCTGAACCCGGTCACGGTCTGCGATTTTCCCCTTGGTTTTGAAGGCGGTATCGCCCTTTTGTGGGGTATTTCTCCCTCTAATTGCCCAATTGGGTTAACCAGAATGGTGGGACCATTGGCTGGTCGTTCATTCCAAAGCCAAATCACGCCATGAACCTAAAAACCCTTCCCCTTTCCAAACAGATCAGCCTGGCCAGCGCCGCATTGGTGGGCATGATCGTGCTGAGTCTGGTGGGCATCACCGCCTGGTACACCTTCAATGCGGCAACAGCGCGCACAGAGCGTGCGGTTTCAACGCAGGCCGACGGATTGCAGCAAACCATGGAGATTGCCTACAAACTGTCGGAAGACTCCGCCACGCGCCTTGCAGATCTGTTTGAAACACAATTCAAGGGGGAAATTCTGGTGGATCCAAGCCAGGAAATTTCCATCACGGGGAACGCCAGTGGCCCGATGGTGACCCTGAACGGCAACTTCATCACCGGCAACTTTGGCGTTGTGGATGAATTCACTCACATGACCGGCGGCATTGCAACGGTGTTTGTTCGCGTTGGCGATGATTTTTTGCGCATTTCCACCAGCCTGAAAAAGGAGAACGGTGACCGCGCAGTGGGCACCAAGCTGGACCGCAGCCACCCCAGCTATGCCAAAGTGATCAAAGGCGAGACCTATGTGGGGGAAGCACAGCTGTTTGGCACACGTTACATGTCGAAGTACCTCCCCATCAAAAGCAGCAATGGTCACGACATGATCCTCTTCATCGGATTTGACATGACCACCCTGTTCAAAGAGGTCAAGGAAGCCTTCGAAAGCACACGCGTTGGCGACACGGGCGTGCCTTATGTGCTGTACACCACCGGTGCCAATGCCGGCAAAGTCATGATCCACCCTCAGTTCAAAGGCGACGAATTCAAAGAACTGGCCACCAAAGAAGCCGATCTTCAACTGCTGCTGGACACGATTGCCCAGCAAGACCGCGGCATCAAACAGATCAGCTGGACCAACCCGCTCACAGGTGAGTTGCGGGATGAATTTGTGGCTTTCAGCAAAGTGCCACAGTGGGGGGGTGCAACAGTGATCGCCCCGGCACTCAAATCTGAAATGTTTTCAACCATCTACACCATGACAGGCATCATGATTGTCATGGGCCTGGTGGCCACCACAGTGATTGCCTTCGTGCTGTTCTGGGTGACCGCACGGCTAACGGGCTCCACCAAAGGACTGACTGCCTTGGCGCTTCGACTCGGCAACGGCGACATGACGGCCAGGGCAGACGATGAAGTAACCAATGGCACAGCGCCCACCAAAAACGAAATCAGCCTCCTGGCACGGAGCATGAACCGCATGGCCGAGAGCATGGAGCAAGCATTGGGGGCCGTTAAACGCAGCACAGACCAGGTGCAGGACGCCTCCGAAGATTTGGTGCACACCAGCGATGAACTGAGCAAAGGCGCTGCACAGGGCAGCGATGCAGCATCGGGCATG
>DASUEC010000264.1:0-12969 GCA_036275255.1 Limnobacter sp.
CCGGTTGTGCAGGGTGGTGATGTTCTGGCGCAGCGCATACTCGCGAGCCTGTTGGGCCACGGTGTCGGAAAGAATGGCATTCAATGTGAACTGAGTGTCGTTCTCTGGCAGCGCCAGCACCAGATCCGGTGAGTTTTTGGCAATCAGGGCCTGCGCTTTGGCGCGTGCCTGCTCATCGCGAAAGGTCATGGCGAATCCGCCAGCAATGCGCGTGGCGCTGGTGTAGCGAATGTCCTCTTCACGCAGGGTCTGCTTGGCATCGGTCAGCAAGGCGTCCTTGCGCTTCTCCAGCGCCGCATCCATGTCCACTTGCAACAGGAAGTGCACGCCACCGCGCAGGTCCAGGCCCAAATACATCGGCAGGGCGTTGATGCTGGTGAGCCAGTCTGGAGACTTGGAGAGCAGGTTGAGGGCAACAATGTAGTCGGGCTCGGCCTCATTGGGATTGAGCCGCTGCTGCACAATATCCCGCGCCTTCAATTGCTCTTCCGGGCTGTTGAAGCGCAACTTGATGGTGCCCCCACCCAGCGTTTGCTCAAAAAACACCCCATCTGGCGTCACACCCTGCTGACCCAACTGGGCAGCCAGGTCATCGGCAAGCTCAGGAGACACCTTGAGGGTGGACTTGCCACTGGACACCTGCACGGCGGGCGCTTCGCCATAAAAGTTGGGCAGTGTGTACAACACGCCCAACACCAGGGTGAGGGCAACCAGCAGGTACTTCCAGAGGGGGTATCGGTTCATGACAAAAATCAACGAATGTCTTTGAGGGTGCCGCGTGGCAGCAGACTTTGAACAGCGGCACGTTGCACCACCACTTCAACAGGCTTGTCGCCCAGCTCAGCCACTTCCAGGGTGATGTATGCGTCGCTGATTTTGCTGATTCGCCCCAGCAAACCGCCGGAAGAAATGACCTCATCGCCCTTCTGGAGCGCCTCTACCATGGCTTTGTGCTCCTTCTGACGCTTCATCTGGGGACGAATGGCCAAAAAATAAAGCACACCAAACATCAGAATGAGGGGCAGAAAGCTCAACAGGCCGCTTTCAGCGCCGCCGGCTGCGGATTGCGCAAACGCGGTAGAAATCACATGCATCTCCTTAAAGTTGTGACGGGTTCGCGCCGAGTATACAACGCCTGACCCAGCAAATTCAGACCATGGGGCTTGACTTGGGTTCCACTTCCCGATTCACTTGCAGGCTGTGGTCATACAAACAATGGGTCTTAACCATGTCGGCAAAATTAGAACAGGCAACCCTGGGTGGGGGCTGCTTTTGGTGCCTGGAGGCGGTTTACTCGCAGCTCAAGGGCATCTCCAAGTGCGAATCGGGCTACAGCGGGGGGCACGACCCCAACCCCAATTACGACAAAGTGTGCAGCGGGCGCAGCGGCCACGCCGAAGTGGTTCGGTTGGAGTTCGATCCAGAGATCATTAGTTACCGAAAAATACTTGCGGTGTTCTTTGCCATCCACGATCCCACCACCTTAAACCGGCAGGGCAACGATGTCGGCCCCCAGTACCGGTCTGTGATTTATTTTCACAATGAGGAACAGCATGCGGTGGCCCGGGCCTTTGTTGAAGACCTCGAAAGCCGGAAAATTTACCGCGACAAAGTAATCACCGAGCTTTCTCCGCTGATCAATTACTACCCTGCCGAGCAATATCACCAGGAGTATTTCGAGAACAACCCCATGCAACCCTACTGCGCTTATGTGGTTGCGCCCAAAGTGGAAAAAGCCGAAGACCTGTTTGGTGACTTGTTCAAGCGCAAGGGATAAGGTTCAGGCAGCCTGGCTTTGCCAGCGTTGGGCCCATTGATTCAATGCCCAGGCCGCCATCTGCATGCCCATGGTGGCGGTTACCGACACCACCGAACCATAGCCGGCACAGTTCAGGCCTGCGTCCGTGTTGCAGGCCTCTGTTTTACGCACCTGCTCTGGCGAAAAAAACACCTGCACATGCATGCGCTTGTCGCGCGGGAAACCATGCTGCCTGCGCAACTGGTAACGCAGTTTGGCCAACAGTGGATCGTTGGAAGTGTCCCTCAAGTCGGCTGGCTGAACCAGCCAGGGTTGACGCTTTCCACCTGCGCTGCCAGCCACCAGCACCGGAAGCTTTCTGGCCCGCCCCAGAACACAAAGCGCCGCCTTGGCTTGCGCATTGTCGCAACAATCCAGCACCATGGGAAAGGCGCTGCCACCGGTGTCGTGGAATTCATCCAGCAACGCGCTGGCGTTGGAATGCTCCAGAAAGGTGTCGCGCAAAGTCAACTGGCAATTGGGTGCATAGCTGGCAATCCAGTCTGCCAAAGCGCGAATCTTTTCCTGGCCCAAGGTGCAGTCTCTTGCCTGGATCTGCCTGTTGATATTGCTCTCAGCGACATGATCCATGTCAACCAGGGTGATTCGCCCCACCCCGCTGCGCGCCAGCGCCTCTGCGGCCCAGGAGCCCACCCCCCCCACGCCCACCACCATGGCACAGGCGTGTTGATTTAAAAAAGCCGGGAATCCCTCGCCATAAAGCCGATCTACGCCACCAAAACGGCGGGAAAAATCTGCCTGTTCAATTGGATCCACGGTCAGCGGGCCTCCAAGTCAATGATGCGCACCGGCACTTCGCGCGTGTCATCCCCGCGCATCACCAAAAGCTGCACAGTGCCGCCCACGCCCACGGCCTCCAGCGCCTTGGACATTTGCTGCACATTGGCCACCGGTTTTCTGTCCACGGCGATGATGATGTCGCCCACCACACCCGCTTGCAGATCAAAAGGCTTGAGCCCGGCCTGTTCGGCTGGCGAACCCGGCTCCACGCCCATCACAGCCACACCACGAATGCCCAGGCGACGGGCCAATGCCTCATCGGCCACAGCAATGCCTATGCCAGGCCGTGGCAAAGTACCGCGTTCAATCAGTTGGGGCACAATCCGGTTCACCAAATCCACAGGAATGGCAAAGCCCACCCCCGCCGAGCTGCCGCTTTGGGACAAAATCGCGGTGTTTACACCAATCAAACGCCCCGCAGAGTCAAGCAAAGGGCCGCCAGAATTGCCGGGGTTGATGGCCGCATCGGTTTGAATCACATCGGGGATTTCGCGCCCGTTGCTCACAGGCAAAGTGCGCTCCAAGGCACTCACAATGCCGGTGGTGAGTGTTTTGGACAATCCGAACGGGTTGCCAATCGCAAACACAGACTGCCCCACCTTCAAGTCGCTGGACGTGCCCACGGGTATTGGGCGCAGGTTGGCTGGTGCACTCACCAGGCGCACCACCGCCAAATCGTAAGACGGTGCCAAGCCCACCAGGCGGGCTGGCAGCGGTTCCGAATCATCCAGCTGAACCCGTATGCGATTGGCCCCCTGCACCACATGCGCATTGGTCACAATATGGCCCTGCTCATCCCAGACAAACCCCGATCCCGTGCCCTCAGCCACACGCCTGAAAAACAGCTGCCCCTGGACACTCTCGGTGAAAATATACGCCACCGAGCCTTTGGACACTTCAAAGAGTTCCACCACACTTTGTTCAGAGGCCGAGAGGTCACCGCGTGGCTGCACCACCCGTGGTGTTGCATCGGCACTGGAGCCAGTGAACCAGTTGCTGATGCTGGACTGGTTGTAAAGCACATACAGCAGGGCAACAAACAGCACAAAAGCCAGCAGGGCCATGGCGGATGCCCCGCGTTGCAGGGTTTTATTTTTCACGGTCAGCTTGTCGGTTTGGGTTGAAAACAAAAACGTTGCGGCACATCGGAAGAAGCCACCGCCAGCAAATTGAGGGTCAGCGAGCAACGCCCTGCGGGCAAGCCCTTGGGCTTGCGCAGCCGAATGCGCGTATCGAGCACGGTGTGTGGCTCCACATCGGGCACAAACCACGTGGCTCGATGCTGAGTGTGACCTTGCTCTTCGCACAGCCCTTGCACCAGCAAAGGCACGTCCGCACTGTGCAACAAGCCAACACCGAGTTCGGTCAGCAGCAGCACACGCCCCTGCTCATCCTGATAAAGCGCGGTGGGCCAGCACAACAAACCCGTGTGCGTCCACAACATCAAACCGTCATCAGGAAGGTGGTGCAGATGATAAACCCACGGGGTGTACTCCAAGTCAACATAGGCTTTTTGGGGCCCATTCTGAAAGTAATAGCGCCCATCGGGCTCCGCAGCGTAATTTCTGGCAATGAAATTCAGAATGCGGGTGTTGCTGATGGTCAACCCGGCAGGCACCAGGCCTGTCAGCAGCCATTGCCCTTGCGTGGTGAGCTTCAACCACCCTGCAATCGATGGCACATTGGGCCAACGCGCCAAGGCCTGCTCAACCAGATCATCCATGAACACCCCCTGGCCTGCCATTGAAAAAAGCCTCACACTGCGCAGGCAACCAATCCAGGCCTGGCTTTACACCATGGCCTTGCGCAAATCCCACATGCCCACCATGCGGCGTAAACAAACAACGCACAGCCGCTGACACTTCGTCTGGCGTGGGCAAATGCTGGCCGCTCATGAATGGGTCGTTGTGAGCGTGAATCATCAGGGTAGGCACAGCAATCTGTTTGAGCAAGGGTTTTGCAGAGCAGGTTTTGTAATAGTGCTCAGCGTCCTTGAAGCCGTGCCAAGGTGCGGTGACGCGATTGTCAAAATCGAAAAAATCTTTGCAGGCGGCAATCGCATTGGCATCGCCCAAGCCTGGGTACCTGCGCACCTTGTCCAGCGACTTCGGGATCAATGTGGACAAAAACATCCGCGTGTACACCCGGTTGAACCCTCTCGCAAGAGAACGGGCACCCGCCAGCAAATCCACCGGAGCACTCACGGAGACAGCCGAATCCAGCACCTCGCGAGCCTGCTCGCCTTGCTCGCCAAGCCACTTGAGCAACACATTGCCGCCCAGGGACACGCCGGTGACATGCATGCGTTCTACCGCAGGGAGCGTGGTGCGCAAACGGCGCAACACCCAGTCGAGTTCGGGTGAATCCCCGGAATGATAGGCACGCGGCAACAGGTTGTTTTCCCCGGAGCAACCCCGAAAATGAACAACCACCCCCAAAACCCCCGCCTGCCGGGCACGGTTCATGAGCGCCAAACTGTAGTGGCTTCGGGAACACCCTTCCAAGCCGTGGAACAGCACCCACAGGTGCTTGTGCTGGCTGGCTTGCGCTGGCGCCTCGGTGAAGTCCAGATCAATAAAATCGCCGTCCGGCGTGTTCCAGCGTGCGCGATGGTAATCCACCATCGGCTTGCTGGCCCATCGCGCAGAAACGATGGTTTGAGAATGCCCTTCGGGCAACCACCAGGGGGGACGGTAAGCCATTGCTGCCTGGCCTCCGGATTAATGCAGCGTGGGCTGCGGGTCAAAATCAGAAAGATCGTCGTCTGCCATTTCTTCGACATCCATGGCTGGGCTGGCATGGTGCATCACGATTTTCCAGCCGCTGGGGCCTTTGTGATACACATTGGTGGCGTTGACCTGCACCACATGCGGCTCCCCGCGCGACGAACTCATCATGACCTGCTCAACAATGTTGTGTACGGCCACCATCACGCCTTCCACCCGATGCACAGGCACCACGCGGATCTGGAGTGCCCCGGCGGACAGAATCTCCTTCCAGGAATCGCGCACATCGTGATAACCCTCCACCCGGGGACCACCAGGGTGGATGCACACCACATGCTCATCGTCGGCCCACAAATCCATCAACGCATCCAGATCGGCCGCTTCAAGCGCCTCATAAAATGCCTGTTCAATGTCTTGGGGCGAGGTGTGAATAACCTTGGACATTCCTATCCTTTATTGAAAGACCACGGTCTTGTTTCCATTGAGCACCACCCGGTGCTCGCAATGCCATTTTACGGCACGCGCCAACACCATGCACTCCGTGTCGCGCCCTCGCGCAGTCAACTCATCGGGCGTGAGGGAGTGGTCTACTCGGGCCACATCCTGCTCAATGATCGGCCCCTCGTCCAAATCGGAGGTCACGTAGTGCGCAGTGGCACCAATCAGCTTCACCCCACGGTCAAAAGCTTGCTGATAAGGCTTTGCCCCCTTGAAACTGGGCAGAAAACTGTGGTGGATGTTAATCACCCGACCCAACAATTCCTTGCAGAGGGCGGGGGAAAGAATTTGCATGTAACGGGCCAGCACCACCAGATCGATGCGCTCCCGCTCGATGATCTGGCGAATCTGCGTTTCCTGCTTGTCTTTGCTGTCTGCTGCAACCGGCAAATGATAAAAAGGCACACCATACGATGCAGCCAGCAAGGCGAAATCCTGGTGGTTGCTCACAATGGCGGGGATCTCGCAAGGCAACTGCCCGCTCTTCCAGCGGAACAACAAGTCGTTCAAGCAATGACCAAACTTGGAGACCATCAACAGCACCCGCGGCTTTACGCGCGCATCAAAGAACTGGTAACGCATCGCAAAGGGCTGCGCCACCGCATGGAAGGATGTTTGCAGGTCTTTCTCGGTCAGGGTTGAATTGGCGGGCAAGGCAAAATGCACGCGCAAAAAAAACAGATTGGTCGACTCATCACCAAACTGGGCTGAATCCAGAATATTGCACTGCTGGTCAAACAAAAACTTGCTGACGTTGTACACAATGCCCGTGGTGTCCGGGCACGAAATGGTCAAGATGTAATCGCGCATGTTGGCAGACCAAAGGCCTTTGCAAAGGTGTTGTTAAAGCAGATCATACCCCGCCCTGCGTATGCGCCAATTGCTTGATGACCATTTCCGGGTGCAGCTTGTGCAGGCAATCGGTGTGCCCCAAAGGGCACTCACGCTGAAAACATGGACTACACGGCAACCCCAGGTAATACACCTTGGCCGACGGATGAAGGGGGGGGGTGTGATGCGGGCTGCTGGAGCCAAACACCGCATGCACCTGCACCCCCAACGCAGCCGCCACATGCATGAGGCCCGAGTCATTGGTCAACAGCTGACTCGCCCCGGCCAACAAAGCAATGGCCTGCGCGAGGCTTGTTTGCCCTGCAAGGGCAAGCGCCCGGCTTTGCTGATCGACCGACAGAAGGGCCAAAATCTGCCCACAAAAATCCCGGTCTTTGGGCCCGCCAAACAACACCACCTGGCGACTGGGGTGTGTGAGCAAAAAGTGCTCAGCCACAGCGGCAAAATGCTCGGCCGGCCAACGTTTGGCTGGCCCAAACTCGGCACCAGGCGCCAGCGCGAAAAAGCCTTTGCCCACGCCAAAATCGCTGCACGCCTTCAGAAAAAGGCCTGGCTCAACGTGCAGGCTCGGATGCTCCAGCGCAGCGGCGTCGAACCCACCCAAACTGCCATACCATTGAATCATTGGAGGCTTGTTGCGCTTGTCAGGCTTGGGCAGCGCCTTGGTCAACAGAAACCGGCGCAGCTCGCCATCGTAGCCTACACGTTCAGGAATGCCCGCAAACCTGGGCACCAGCGCCGACTTGAAAGAGTTCGGCAACACAATGGCGCGGTCAAAACCGTGCGAGCGGAGCGCTTGCCCAACGCGTTTGCGCAAGCCCCACTGGAGTTGACCATGGGCAAAAGGCTCCACCTGGACCGACTTCACACAGGGCGAGAATTCGTACACAGGCGCGGTGGCTTGGGGTGCCAGCACATGAATTTCACAAGGCGGCTGCCCAAGCAGTGCCGACTGTTGTTTGTGCAGGGCCTGGACCAGGGACAGGCTCATGACTGCATCGCCGATCCAGTTGGGCGCCACCAGCAGAATCTTCATGTGTGCCCCCTGCCGCCCAACATCAATGGGCGTGGACCTTGGCACCAGGTTTGAGCTTGTAAACCGTTCCACAATAAGGGCAAGCAGCCTGCCCTGTCTTGGTCACGTCCAGAAAAACCTTGGGATGATGATTCCAAACCGGCATGGCCGGGTTGGGGCAAAAGGCTGGCAACTGGTCGCCATCCAGCTCAACAGTTTCAATTTTTGTTTGCTTGTCGGTGATCATGTTCAAACCCGGGTAAGCCAGTGTTCATATTTTTCGTTGCGACCATACACCACATCAAAATAGCGGCGCTGCAACTCTTCGGTGATGGGGCCGCGTGTGCCCGCACCGATGGTGCGGTTGTCCAACTCGCGAACCGGCGTAACCTCAGCCGCAGTCCCCGTGAAAAACGCCTCATCGGCAATGTACACATCGTCGCGGGTCAGGCGCTTGGACTTCACTTCCAGCCCCATGTCACGGGCCAGGGTAATGATGGTGGAACGGGTGATACCAACCAAGGCCGACGCAATTTCGGGCTCGTAAATGCAACCGTCTTTGACGATAAACAGGTTTTCCCCGGCGCCTTCGGCCACAAACCCGTCCACATCCAGCAACAGGGCCTCGTCATAGCCATCCTGGGTGGCCTCCATGTTGGCCAGGATCGAATTGGCGTATGTGGCTGCAAACTTGGCTCGCGCCATGGTCACGTTCACATGGTGACGCGCATATGAGGATGTTTTAACCCGAATGCCCTTTTGAAGGCCATCTTCACCCAGGTATGCCCCCCAAGGCCAGGCGGCAATGGCCACGTGGGTGGCAGCACCCTTGGGCGACACGCCCATTTTCTCGGAGCCATAAAATGCGATGGGGCGGAGGTAGCAGGAGTCCAGCTTGTTGGCACGCACCACCTCACAACAGGCTTCCATCACCTGTTCACGGGTAAACGGCATGGCCATGCGATAAATGTGCGCAGAGTTGAACAGGCGATCGGTGTGCTCTTTGAGGCGGAAAATTGCCGGCCCTTTGTCGGTTTTGTAAGCACGCTCGCCTTCAAACACCGACAGGCCATAATGCAGGCTGTGTGTGAGCACATGAATTTGGGCTTCTCGCCACGGCACCAGTTTGCCGTTAAACCAAATAAAGCCATCGCGGTCGGCCATAGACATGCTGAATTCTCCGAAATTCCAGGATTTACCAAATCGCCATATTCTACAACCCAACGCCCATGGAAGTGGGGTTGCCACCGTTGACTCGGTGAAGAATGAACCACTATAGTGAGCGCATACCAAATAATAAAGACATGCGACAAGACGTATGAAGCAATGCTTGGAGACAATTCAACCGCGCTGGACCCGGCGCAAACAGGAACGCCCCCAGGAGCTACTTGAGGCGGCGCTCACAATTTTCAGCGAGAAAGGCTTCACCGCAGCCCGCCTTGAAGACGTGGCCAAAAGCGCGGGCGTGAGCAAAGGGACGGTCTACCTGTATTACTCCAACAAAGAGGAGTTGCTCAAAGCCGTGGTCAAGGAGCATGTATCGCCCATTGTTGAGGAGGCCAAGCGCCTTCAAGAGCCTGACAAAAGCTCGGCCACCCTCATTCGCGAAGCCATCCACCTGTGGTGGCTCAAATATGGCTCAACCAAGCTCAGCTCCATCACCAAAATCGTGCTGTCCGAAGCCAACGCCTTTCCCGACCTGGCGCGCTTCTTTTACGACGAAGTGGTCAGGCCATGGTGGGATTACCTGGAGTCCATCCTCAAACGGGGTGTAGCACGGGGTGAGTTCACTGACATCGACACCGAGTATGTGGCCAAAGTGCTGTGCGCACCGTTGGTCATGCTGGGCATCTGGAAGCGAACCATGGATGTGTGCTGCGGCCTTGACACCAACCCGCTGCGCTACATTGAAGCCCACATCCAGATGGTGCTGAACGGTTTGACCTGCCCACAACACCAAGCCAGCTAATCCACCAGCCAGTGCGCAACCGCAAGCCTGAAATTTGCTAAAATGGCGAGTTATTTCAAGGGCATTGCCCCAACCTTCTTTGCTTGAGCGCACTCACATGGATTTCGAAAAAGCCCGCTTCAACATGATTGAACAGCAAATCCGCCCCTGGAATGTTCTGAACCAGCCTGTGCTGGACCTGCTGGGCGTGGTCAAACGCGAGCGCTTTGTGCCTGCCGAGCTTCAAAAACTGGCCTTCACCGATTGCGACCTGCCAATTCGCATCAATGGCCAAGACTCCGGTGAAACCATGCTGAGCCCCAAAATGGAGGCACGCATGTTGCAAGACCTGGAGTTGACCGCCCAGGACAAGGTGCTTGAAATTGGCACAGGCACAGGCTACACGGCCACCCTGATGGCACAACAGGCCGCCCATGTCACCACCATTGAGATCAATCCAGGCATCGCCGAACTCGCGCGCAGCAACCTGAAAAAAGAAGGGGTTACTCGCGTAAAGCTTGTGGAGGGTTGCGGCTTTGCGCTGGCGCCCACCCTGGGTCAATTTGACGCCATCGTGGTCAGCGGTGCGAGCCCAGTCATGCCCAACAGCCTGCTGGACGCGCTCAAACCCGGTGGACGCCTGGTGGCCATCATTGGCAGCGCACCGGTCATGCAGGTGGTGCTTGCGCGCAAATCTCCAGATGGGCAGGCCATTTCAACCCCCCTGTTTGAAACCCTGGCCAAAACCCTGCAGAACGCGCCAAAAGCCAGCGCTTTTGTGTTTTAAGCAAGCCCCGCACCCATGACACCCGGCATTGTGCAACTGTCAGCCACTGAACTGGCAACATGGATCGCCGATGCCCAAGCCGATGCCCCGGTTCTACTCGATGTGCGCGAACCGTGGGAGTTTGAGCTTGTCCACATTTCGGGCAGCGTGCACCTGCCCATGGGTCACATTCCAGCAGCGCTGGAGCAAATCCCCACCGGGCAAGCCGTGGTGTGCATCTGTCACCACGGCATACGCAGTCAACAAGTGGCGCTCTTCCTGAAAAGCAAGGGGTTCAGCCCACTCTATAACCTGAGTGGCGGCATAGACGCCTGGTCACGCGAGGTCGACTCCACATGCCCCACCTATTGAGCAAGCGAATAACGCTGCGCATCGCGCTGTTTGCTGGCAGCCTGGTCTGGTTGCAGGCCCAGGCCAACAGCACACCACCTGCTGGATTGAGCTTGCTGGAGGCCTACCGGCTCGCTGAGCAACAAGATGCAAAGCACCAGGCCGCCAAAGCGCAACGCATTGCAGACCAGGAGGTGCCCGCACTGGGCAGGGCACCCTTGCTGCCCCAATTGTCTGCCAGTGCCAAGGTGGAACGGCAAGACAACACCTACGAGTCTTTTGGCCAACAGATTCAAGCTGAACGCAACCCCGGCACCTACGCCTTGGTGCTGAACCAGGCCCTCTTTCGCCCGCAGGCCTGGGCCAGTTACAAACAAAGCCAATTGCTGGCAGAGCAGGCGGAGTTGCGCTTCAAAATCGCCACGCAGCAATTGGTGATTCGCGTGAGCGAAGCCTACTTCGCGGTGCTGGCTGCACAGGACGATCTGCAAAACCTCACCGTTCAACAAAGCGCCGTTGAAGAACAACTGGCCTTTGCCAAAAAGAACTTCGAGATTGGCAATGCAACAATCACCGATCAGCAAGAAGCCCAAGCGCGTTTCGATCTGATTGCCTCGCAGGCCTTGGCCGCCCGCAACGCACTGGCCGTGGCACGCCTGGGGCTGCAAACCCTCATTGGTCGAGCCGTCGGCCCACTGAAAGGCATCCATCCCGGTATGGAACCGAGCGCGCCCAACCCGCCCGACGCACAGGCCTGGGCCGACATGGCCCGCCAGCAGGCCATTGAGGTGCAACTGGCACAACTCGGGCTTGAAATAGCACGCCGCGAACTCGACAAATCCCGACACGGCCACTTGCCCACACTGGACTTCACCGCACAAGTGGTCGAAACAGAGCAGCAAAGTTTTGACGCCACAACAGGCCGCCCCTTCGACATTGGCGTAGACAACACCACCCTGGGCCTGCTTCTGAATGTGCCGATTTTCAGTGGAGGCGTAACCCATGCCTTGGTCAAACAGCAAGCCGCATTGCTGGACAGAAGCCGCAGCGACCTCGACTTCAGCCAGCGCATGGCTGAGCAAAATGCACACACGGCCTTTCTAAACCTCCACACCAGCATCGCTCAGGTGAAAGCCCTGCAGATTGCCCAACAGTCCAGCGCGCTTGCCCTGCAGGCCAATCGAACAGGGTATGAAGTGGGTGTTCGATCCAACATTGATTTGCTCAATGCCCAGCAGCAATTGTCTTCCATTGAACGAGACCTGGCTCAAGCCAAATACCGCAGCCTTCTGGCCATGCTTCAGTTGCAAGCCACGGTGGGGCAACTGTCCCCAGCACACCTGCAACACATCAACAGCCTAGCACCTGCGCCCTAAACCTGCGCCTTGAGCACATCAAAGCTGCGCTGGGTGGCGCCCCGGTGGCTGCGTGCATAGGCAAACGCCGCCTTTCTGCCCGCCTCCATCGCATCGTATTGCGCCATGTAGGCCTCACAGGCCTGCAACACATGGTCAAATCGGCGGGCAGCCCCGGCGGTCAGCGCGTCTTGCGCCGCTTTCGCAAAGTTAAAGGTATGGGGCCCCACCCACACCGGGCAACCGTAAGCGCACGCCTCAATCAGATTTTGCCCACCCAAAGGCATCCAAGACCCGCCCAGCAGTGCCAAATCGGCAGCGCTGTAATAGGCAGGCATCTCGCCCATGGAATCCCCAAGCACCAAACGCGCCTGGCTCAAACCCTGCAATGTAGACTGGCCCTGGGCATCGAACAATTGGCTGCGGCGCAAAGGGCGAGCAACCCCCATGCGCGTTGCGGCCTGCGCCATCAGGTCGAACACCTCATCAAAACGTTGGGGATGACGGGGCACAATCCACACACTCGCATTGGGCATGCGCTTGAAAAACTGAGTGCGATTCAGTGCATCCAGCAGCAAAGGTTCTTCACCTTCACGACTGCTTGCGAACAGCAGCACCTGCTGCATGTCCAGCGCGGCTCGCCACTGCTTGCCCAAGGTGGCAAGCTCTGGCCGCAAGGCCACATCAAACTTCAAGTTGCCACTCACCGCATCGGGCACACGGCCCAGCGCAGTGAACGCCTCGGCATCGGCCTGGGTTTGAACAATCAGGGAAGAAAAACTTTGCACCACTGGCCTGGCAATCATGCCCAGTTGATGCAAGCGCTTGCCCGTGGTTGGGGACACGCGTGCATTCAGAA
>DASUEC010000265.1:0-5920 GCA_036275255.1 Limnobacter sp.
CAATACGCAGTGGCCTCCAAAGGCAGCGTGGGTTTTGCGGGCGCTTGGGTGTGGCAATGGAAAGACTGGATTGATCGGCGCTTCATGGCCCGGTTCAGCGAGTTTCCACCCATGGACATGCAGGCCAGGGCAGCCAGCAAGCCCGCCGACCTGGCCCTCACCCAGGAAGAAAGCCTGCAAGCCATCTCGGCCATCGCCATGCGTTGTGGCGGTTGTGGTGCCAAGGTGGGCTCCACGGTGCTGTCCCGCGCATTGGGCAGCCTCAAGCCGATTGACCGGGACGATGTGCTGGTGGGGCTGCACGCCCCCGACGACGCGGCCATTGTGAAGGTGCCACCCGGCAAAGCCATGGTGCACACGGTGGACTTTTTCCGCGCCTTTGTGGACGACCCCTATGTGTTTGGCAAAGTGGCCGCCAACCATGCCTTGGGCGATGTGTTTGCCATGGGCGGCGAGGCACAGTCGGCCACCGCAGTGGTCACCGTGCCGCCCGGCCTGGAAGCCAAAGTGGAAGAACTGCTGTTCCAAATGATGAGTGGTGCCGTGGAGGTGTTGAACGCCGCCGGGTGTGCCCTGGTGGGCGGCCACACCGGCGAGGGCAAGGAACTGGCCCTGGGGTTTGCCATCAATGGGCTGGTGGACGAAAACCTGGAAGGTGTGATGATCAAAGGGGGCATGCAGGCTGGCGATGCCATTGTGCTCACCAAGCCGATTGGCACCGGCACCTTGTTTGCCGCCCTGCCACAGCTTAAAACCAAAGGGCGCTGGATACAAAACGCTCTCGAATCGATGATGCAAAGCAACCGCGCCGGTGCGCAGTGCCTGCGTGAACACGGGGCAAAAGCCTGCACCGACCTCACTGGCTTTGGGTTGCTGGGGCACCTGGTGGAAATGACACGGCCCTCGGGCGTGGACGCCGAACTTCACCTGGGTGCCTTGCCTTTGCTGGACGGCGCACTGGACACCGTGAAGGCAGGCATCGTGAGTTCACTTCAACCGGCCAACGTGCGCCTGCGGCGTGCAATCCGCAACCAGGCCGACTGGGTGAACGACCCACGCTACCCCTTGCTGTTTGATCCACAAACCGCAGGCGGCTTGCTCGCCACCGTGCCGGGCAGCAGAGCCGAGGCCTGTGTGGCCCAACTCAAAGCGCTGGGTTACCCGCACACCGCCATCATCGGGCGCATTCTGCCTCAGGGCGAAGCCATAGAGCCTGTGGTTCTCACGGAATAGCCCATGCAGCGGTGGACATGGACAGCCCTGGGTTTGTTGTTGCTTGCCGGCCTGGGCTGGTGGGCGACTCAAGGCACCCACCTGCACCCAGCTGACATTTTGCAGGCGCAGCGAGAGCTTGCCCTGCGTTTTGCCCAGCACCCCGTGCTGGCCATGACGCTTTACTTTGTTTTGTTTGTGACCATCACGGCCTTGTGCCTGCCCGGCGCAAGCATCATGATGTTGGTTGGCGCTGGCTGCATGGGTTTTGGTGTGTGCACCCTGGTGTCCACCGCTGCATCTGCCGTGGGTGCCTTGTTGACCATGCTTGCCACTCGCCACATGTTTCGATCGCGGGTGCAACAGCGATTTGGGCAGACCTTGCACAAGATGGACCTTGGGCTCCAAAAAAACGAGGTGGCCTACATGCTCAGTTTGCGTTTGGCACCCATTATTCCGTTTGTGGTGTTTAACATGCTGGCGGGGCTCACACGCACCAAGGCGTGGACTTTTTTGTGGACCAGTTTTTTGGGTATGCTGCCGGGCACCTTGCTCTATGTGAATGCTGGCCGTGAAATCAGCCAGATTCGGCAACTGCAGGATTTGTTCAGCGCAGAAGTGATGCTCTCACTGACTGCGCTGGCGTTTGTGCCACTGGCAATTCAGCATCTCGTCAGGCAATTTGATACTTCTGGACAAAAGCCTTGAGTCGCTCGGAAGTCTGCTTCACCTCGTCGGCCACCTGCCTAACAGATTGGGCCGCTGACTGCGCCTCCTCGGTCATTTGGGCAATCGTCTCCACCTGGCGAGCAATCATCTGAGAAGCCTCACTCTGCTCGCTCAATGCCTGATTGATTTCCTGAATCGCACCTTCCGTCGACCCACTGTCTTGATTGATTCTTTGCATTTGTTGCTCGGTGTTGGCAGACAACGCAACACCACTGGCGATGCGCTCCTTCCAACCGGCCACGTCTTGAATGGCTGATTGCGTGTCCTGTTGGATGGCGGTGACCAGTTCTGCAATGCTGCGTGTCGAATCCGCCGTGCGCTCAGACAAACGACGCACCTCATCAGCGACCACCGCAAACCCCCTGCCCTGCTCGCCAGCCCTCGCGGCCTCAATGGCAGCGTTCAATGCAAGCAAATTGGTTTGCTCTGCAATATCTTCAATGGTCTGGATGATGGAAGAAATGTCCTCAGAGCGTTTTCCCAGCCCACCCATGGTTTCTGCCAAGGCCTGTGAAGCCCGTCCAATCTCCTCCATGGAGGTCCGGGAGTTGCGTACCAAAGCAAGACCATCGCTGGAGGCGCTGCCGGTTTGGGTGGCCAGGCCATTGGCCACGTTGCATTGCTCGCTCACCTGCCCCACAGACACACTGAGCTCTTCAATGGCGCTGGCCACGGTGGATGAAGCGTCCGATTGCTCAGTGGCGCTTTCCACAATCTGCCCCGTGGCGGTGCTCATGGTGGTGGCGCTTTGCAACAAGCCTTGGGACAAATTGTCCATGTCGAGCACCGCCTGGCGCTGTGCCAATCGAATCTCTTCGATTGAACTGGACACCAGCCCCATTTCGTCACTGGACTCAAGCAGCCGGTTGGGGCGAAGATCAAAAGCCGCCAGGTGTTTGGCCTGAGCAAGCAGTGTGTCGGTGTCTTTTGCCACTTTGCGCAATGTCACCCACAACACCACCAACACCACGGCTGCCAACAAGCCACCGATCACCATGCTTTGCGCAATGCTGGCTTGTTCGCGATCTATCCTTTGCTCAAGCGCTGCACTCAATTGCTCCAACGACAGGTCTTTCAACTTGGACACATTGTCCAGATAACCCGACACCTGACTGAAAACATCTTGACCTGAAATGGCTGTCGGGCTTTGCTCCAGAGCGGCCAATAGATTTGCAAGTTTGTCCATGTCCGCGCGGAATTGCTGCAGATGGGTTTTAACGCCCTGGTCGACTGAAAAGCCCGCCGACTCAACCTTGTCATAAGAAAGCACCAGGTTGTTGGCAAAAATTCCGATCAGGTTAAGCCGGGTCTGGGACTCTGCAAGCACACCGGGCTCGGCCTGGCCTCGCTGTGCATAGCCCGTCAACTTGCCACGCAGAATGGCAACCTGCTCATGCAGCAGTGGCAAGTCAAAATTCAATGCACTGATGAGGTAATACGTGGCAGCCTCCGGATCAAAGGTCATGGTGCTGTCGTCTGCGGAGTCGCGAAGCATTTGAATGACCAACTGAACAAGCTGCGAATGCTGTGCAAAGCTCTGCGCGGCGTTGGCACTGCTTTGGCCTTGCTTCAACGATTGCCACGCCTGGGCCGCAGAGGCCAACGATTCATGGGTTTGGGTCCAATCTGCCGGAATCTCCGCTTTCAGCTCATCAAGCAAGGCTTCCACGTCACGCGCTTGTTCGTTAAGCTTGCCCTGCACAGAGGAATCCCCATTTTTGGCCAGCTGATCCAGGCCCCGATGACGCTGAATGCTCTCCATCAAACGCAGGTATTTGGGAACCTCCACCACACCGACCAACTCCTGCTCTGTGGTTCGAATGAGTGCTGTTTGCTGATTGATCAAAGCGCCAAACAGGCTTGCCAGGGCCAGCATCATGGGCGCGACCACCAGCAAAAATTTGTAGGACATCTTCAGGTTGCCGATGCGGTTGCTAAACCAATTGATCATGTTGTTCTCCAGACAAGTGCTGTGTGGAGTATCGGCTCACCGTGTGTGCACTGGCATCACTTGGAAGAGGGATTAAAGCCAGCCCACCTCAACGTGTGATATGGGCTTGATTTTAAACACAATTGACAACAATCGTTAATTCACAATTTCAAACAACTCCACATCAAAAATCAGATCGGTGTTCGGTGGAATCGGACCTGCACCCCGGCTGCCATAGGCCGTTGCGGACGGACAAAAAATTACGGCCCGGTCACCCACCACCATTTCACAGAGGGCTTGGGTCCATGCTGAAATGACGCGGTTCAGGGGGAAAGAAATGGTTTCACCCCGACGAATGGAACTGTCAAACACCTTGCCATCCAGGAAAGTGCCTTCGTAATGCACCGTGACGGTGGAGGTGGGCTTGGGCTTTTCGCTGCCATTGCCACGCTGTTTGAAGGTGATTTTCACGCCAGAGGGCAGTGTAATTTCATCGGGGGCTTTCGGGTTTTGAGTATCGCTCACAGCATGTTCCTTATCAAAATGTGTGAGCCATTGTAACGCGCAAGGCAACACCCGCAGGGTGTGCCTTGACGCTTGCATGCCAGGTTTGCTCCGCCGGCATCAATAGGTTTTGTAGGGCAGGAATTTGCCGCTCATGCTGATGCTTACGCGGTCACCCGCCGGATTCGGCTCACGCTGCAGGTCCATTTTGAAATCGATTGCACTCATGATGCCGTCGCCGAACTCTTCGTGAATCAGTGCCTTGAAGGTGGTGCCGTACACGCTGATCAGTTCATAGAAACGATAAATCAGCGGATCGGTGGGCACAGCGCTTGGCAAAGACCCCTTGTAGGGTGTTTCCTGAAGAATGTCGACGGCCTCGGGGGGCAACGCCAAAAACTCGCCAATTCGCTTGGCCTGCTCCTCGGTGAGTGTCATTTGCCCCAACAAGGCTGCCGTGCTCCATTCTTTGGACTGTCCCATCACCTCAGCCAGGCTTGCCCAGCTGCATTTCTTCTTCCGCTTCGCGGCAATGATCATTTCGGTCACATCGGTTCTGTTCATGTTGCGCTCCTTTGAAACGGGTTGAGTTTGGGTTTTGCATCCAGCCCAGGTCGCACCACAACAGGTTGCTGATGCAGTAGCGCACTGGGGTCGGTGGAAGCCGCAGACACAGGCGCCGCGCGATTTACCAAGAAGTCCACCAGGTGATTGCGTATGGGGTAGTACTGCGGATCGTGATGCACTGTGCTGCGGGTTCGCTCCCTTGGCATGGTGTTGATGACAATCTCTGCAATGCGTGCGCGGGGGCCATGGCTCATGAGCATGACCTTGTCGGCCAACAGGATGGCCTCATCCACGTCGTGGGTGATCATGAACACCGTTTGCCCGGTGACCTTCACAATCTGCAAGAGCTCGTCCTGAATGGTGCCCCTGGTGAGCGCGTCCAGCGCACCAAAGGGCTCGTCGAGCAAGAGCATCTGAGGCTCAATGGCAAAGGCCCTTGCAATGCCCACACGCTGTTTCATGCCACCCGACAACTCATGCGGCTTTTTGTGCGCAGCTTTGCCAAGCCCCACCATCTCCAGATATTTCATGGCATGCTCTCGCACCTGGGTCTTTGTTTTGGCTGGCCAGCGGGCGCGCACACCAAACTCGACGTTGCCCAGTGCGGTCATCCACGGCATCAAGGCATGGCTCTGAAAAACCACGCCCCGGTCCAAGGAAGGGCCAATCACTTGCTTGCCGTTCATGATCACATAGCCCTGTGTGGCCTCTTCGAGCCCAGCGAGAATGTTCAGGATGGTGCTTTTGCCACACCCGGAGTGACCAACAATGCACACAAACTCGCCTTGCGCAATGTCAAAGTTCACCCCTTCAAAGACCGGAGCAACTTGCGCATCGCCTGGCGCATAACTTTTGACCAACCCCTCCACCTGCAAAAATGCGGCGGATGAATCTCGGACTGACTCATTCATCACAACGCTTACTCCTTGTAACTCACCAGGCGCGCAGCTCGACCCAGCAAGGTATCCAGCAACATGC
>DASUEC010000266.1:0-3371 GCA_036275255.1 Limnobacter sp.
GGAGGTGGATGGCAAAGGCTTGTCGAGTTATCCACATCCCAAGTTGATGCCCGATTTCTGGCAATTCCCAACCGTGTCCATGGGCTTGGGCCCTTTGATGGCCATTTATCAAGCGCGCTTCCTGAAGTACCTGCACGCCCGTGGTATTGCAGACACCTCCAAGCGCAAGGTGTGGGTGTTCTGTGGTGACGGTGAAATGGACGAGCCTGAGTCTTTGGGCGCCATTGGTCTTGCGGCCCGCGAAAAGCTGGACAACCTGGTCTTTGTCGTGAACTGCAACCTGCAGCGTCTGGACGGCCCTGTGCGCGGCAATGGCAAGATCATTCAAGAACTGGAGGGCGAGTTCCGCGGGGCGGGCTGGAATGTGCTGAAGGTGATCTGGGGTGGCTATTGGGACTCCCTCTTTGCGCGTGACAAGGACGGCTTGATGCGCAAGGTCATGGAAGAAATGGTCGATGGCGAGTACCAAAATTGCAAGGCCAACGATGGCGCCTATGTGCGCAAAAATTTCTTTGGCAAGCACCCCAAACTGCTGGAGATGGTTGCCCGCATGACCGATGAGGACATCTGGCGCTTAAACCGCGGTGGTCACGACCCCCACAAGGTGTACGCCGCCTACAAAGCCGCATCCGAGCACGTGGGCCAGCCCACGGTGATTTTGGCCAAAACCGTGAAGGGCTTCGGCATGGGCAAAATCGGCGAAGGCAAAAACACCACGCACCAGCAGAAGAAGCTGGATGATCAGTCCATCCGGGAGTTCCGCGACCGTTTCAATATCCCGATTCCGGATGACAAACTCGCGGAGGTGCCATTTTTCAAGCCTGCCGATGATGCACCAGAAATTCAATACCTGCACGAGCGCCGCAAGGCCTTGGGTGGTTATTTGCCCAAGCGTCGGCGCGAGGCCGATGAAAAACTGAAGGTGCCGGGTCTGGATGCATTCCAGGCGGTGCTGGAGCCGACCAAGGAAGGTCGCGAAATTTCAACCACACAGGCCTTTGTGCGTGTGCTCACCGCCCTGGTGCGTGACAAGGAAATTGGCCAGCGCGTTGTGCCTATCGTGCCTGACGAAGCGCGAACCTTCGGCATGGAGGGCATGTTCCGTCAGTTGGGCATCTACTCGTCACAGGGGCAGTTGTACGAGCCCGTGGACAAAGACCAGGTGATGTACTACCGCGAAGACAAAGCCGGTCAAATTCTGGAAGAGGGCATCAACGAGGCTGGTGCCATGAGCAGCTGGATCGCAGCGGCCACCTCCTATTCCACCAACAACCGGGTGATGATTCCCTTCTACATTTATTACTCCATGTTTGGTTTCCAGCGCATTGGCGACCTGGCGTGGGCTGCGGGCGACATGCAGGCGCGCGGCTTCATGTTGGGTGGCACGGCAGGGCGCACCACCCTCAACGGCGAAGGCTTGCAGCATGAGGACGGCCACAGCCACATTTTGTCGGCCACCATCCCCAACTGTGTCAGCTACGATCCAACCTTCGCCCACGAATTGGCGGTCATCATTCAGCATGGCCTGAAGCGCATGGTGGAAGACCAGGAGAACGTGTTCTATTACCTCACCGTGATGAATGAGAACTACGCCCAACCCGGCCTGGAACCAGGCACCGAAGAGGGGATCATCAAGGGCATGTACATGTGCCGCAAGAGCAAGGCCAAAGGCAAGCAGCGCGTGCAGTTGCTCGGCTCAGGCACCATCCTGCGAGAGTCTCTGGCTGCAGCCGAATTGCTCGAGCAAGACTGGGGTGTGGGTGCCGATGTGTGGTCGGTCACCAGCTTCACAGAATTGCGCCGAGAAGGTTTGGACATCGAGCGTGAAAACATGCTTAACCCCACAGCAACATCCAAAAAGAGCTACGTGGAGCAGCAGCTTGAAAAAACCACCGGCCCCATTGTGGCATCCACTGACTACATGAAGCTCTTTGCAGACCAGATTCGCCCGTTCATGCCCAAAGGCCGCGAATACAAAGTGCTGGGCACCGATGGATTTGGCCGTTCCGACTTCCGCTACAAACTGCGCGAGCATTTTGAAGTGAACCGCCATTTTGTGACCGTGGCTGCGCTCAAGGCGCTGGCAGACCAAGGCGAGATTGCCCACAGCAAGGTGGCAGAGGCCATCCAGAAGTACGGCATCAACCCAAACAAAGCCAACCCAGCCCACGCATAAGAGGAATGTCATGACGATTGAAATTAAAGTGCCCGACATTGGCGACTTTGACGGGGTGGAAATCATTGAAGTGCTTGTCAAGGCCGGTGATGCCGTGCAGGCTGAGCAGTCCATCATCACGGTGGAGTCCGACAAGGCCAGCATGGAGATTCCGTGCCCGCAGGCAGGCATTATCAAAGAGTTGAAAGTGAAGATGGGCGACAAGGTTTCGCAAGGCACCTTGATGCTGCTGCTTGAGCCCCTGGACGGGGCCGCGACAGCGCCTGCGCCCAAGGCCGAGCCGGCGCCTGCTGCCGCAGCCACACCAGCACCTGCCACGCCGCCCGTGGCCAGCGCACCTGCGCCTGTGGTCGCTGCGGAGCCAGCGGGCAAATTGCCCCCAGCGCCTGTTGAGCCTCACGACCCAAGCAAACCTTCAGTGGCTGCGCCACATGCCAGCCCCTCTGTGCGCAAATTTGCCCGCGAGTTGGGTGTGGACTTGCACAAGGTTCAAGGCACCGGGCCCAAAGGGCGAATCACACCCGATGATGTGCGCAGCTTTGTCAAAGCGGCTGTTGCAGGCCTTGGTCAATCCGGGTCTCCCGCTGCAAAGGGTGGCAGCGGGGTTGGGCTCGATCTCTTGCCCTGGCCCAAGGTGGATTTTTCCAAGTTTGGAGAAACTGAAACCCTGGAGCTTTCCCGCATCAAAAAACTCTCTGGCCCCAACCTGCATCGCAACTGGGTCATGATCCCCCACGTCACACAATTCGACGAGGCAGACATCACCGACCTGGAGCAGTTCCGCAAAGACACCAACGCCGCACTGGCCAAACAGGGTGTCAAGCTCACCATGCTGGCTTTCGTGATGAAGGCTTGTGTGGCCGTGCTTAAAAAGTATCCAGCCTTCAATGCATCTCTGTCCGAGGACGGCGGTTCGCTGATCCTCAAGAAGTTCTGGAATATTGGTTTTGCAGCCGACACACCAAATGGGCTGGTGGTCCCTGTAATCAAGGGCGTTGACCAAAAAGGCTTTGCGCAAATTGCCAATGAGTTGGGTGAATTGTCTGCACAGGCCCGGGAGGGGAAGCTCAAGGGTGCAGACATGCAAGGTGCAACATTCACTGTGTCGTCTTTGGGCGGCGTGGGGGGCACCATGTTCACACCCATCATCAACGCGCCTGAAGTGGCCATTCTTGGTTTGTCCAAGTCGGCCATG
>DASUEC010000267.1:0-9228 GCA_036275255.1 Limnobacter sp.
ACGCGCATTGGCAAAGAAGTCCGAATCGCTGGTGGTGGGCGCTTCAAAGCCAGCCAGCACAATGCGTGGGGTGTTGATGTTCAAACGTTGCCCGCCGGTGATGCTGAACAGTTCTTCGCTGGTGGTGTCGTCAAAAAACCGGCTGGTGACGGCCAGGGTGAGCTGGTTCGCATCGCCAACACGATCCAGACCGGCGTAGCGGTTTTCAGAAAAGATCCGTGTCAGGCTCTGGTCCGTGACCACGGTGTCAAAGATGGGTTGGTCAGACTGGTCAACAAATGGCGTGTAAAGGTAGAACACCCGGGGTTCCAGGGTCTGGTTAACCTTGCGTCCAAACAGAGTGGTTTTGCGGTCAAAATACACCGTGCTGTCCAGAGACATGGTGGGAATCACGCTGTCTGGCGCTTTGCCGATGCCTGCAGGCTGGCCTTTCAGGTCGTAGGTGTTGGCCTGGACCGAAAACGCCGGTGTGAAGGAAAAGGCAGCACTCTGAACGGGCATGAACACCCTGGCGCGGGTAACGCCGCGCGCGCCCTCCACACGGGCCGGTGCAGATGTGGGGCGCGCAAAATCGGTGTATTGCCCAGACACCGAGACAAACGCACGGCCAACGCGGGTTGGCGTCAATTCGACAGTGGCCTCAGGGAGCCTGTCGTAGGGCTCAACAATCACGTCGTTGAACAGTTGCAGGGTTTGGTGCGACACAGCCCGAAGGTTGGCACTCCAGTTGGCCTGCCGGTATGCAACAAAGCCTTCCTGGAGCAAGACCCGCTGAGACGCCACCGCCTGGGTGCGGGAAAAATCGACAAAATACTGATTGTCGGACACCCGGTTTACGTTGAACCCTGCAAACAGCGGCCCTTTGTCATATTGGTGAAGCAGGGACAGGGCGTAACGGTTGCTGCCGGTTTTCTCATCGTTGGGCAGAAAGTCGTATTTGACCTCACCATTGTTGTTGTCGGTGAGGTAACGGGTTTGAGTGCCCAACTGGTAGCCACGGCCAGAGATCACTTTGGGATACAGGGTGAGGTCTTTGTCCGGTGCAATGTTCAGGTAATAGGGCACGGTGACTTCCAGGCCGCTGTTGGACACTGTGCCAAAGGATGGTGGCAGGAAACCGCTTTTGCGTCGGTCGGTGGTGGGAAACGAAAAACTCGGCGCTGCCAGAATGGGCACATCCTGAAAGACCACTTTGGCCCCTTCGGCCCGCCCAACCTCGGCGCTTTGATCAATTTCCAGTCGTCGGGCTGTGATGTACCAGTCGCCTTTGTCAGCCTGGTCCGGGTTGGGCACTTCACAGACCGTGTAATTCGGATTTTCCAGCGTGAGTGTGGAAATCCCGTCGTATTGCATGGCGCTTGCGCGGCCCTTGCCGTTGATGTCTTTCAGTTCAAAATTGGGGCTGCGAAGCTGGGTCTCGCCGGTGCCCAGTTTGACCGAGCCTTCAGGTGCTCGAAGGATCATGCCCTCTTGCTGCACCTTCAGGTTGCCTTTGGCGGTGGCCCGGTCAGTGAGTGGAGAGTACTGGATCGCATCGCTGTTGAGCTGCATCTTCTTGCGGCGAATCTCGACATTGCCCTCCAGGAATGTTTCCTCGGAGCTGTTGCCATACAGCCGATCGGCCGAAATGTAAGTGGCTTCATCTTCGGGAATGGCGCTGCGCACGCCCAGCAGCCCGCCATCCAGCTTCAGCCGGGCGGGTGGCTCTTGGGCCAGAAGGCCGCCGCTGCAACACAGCAGCACCAAGGCGCACAATGGCTTGATGCGCGGTGAGCCCGGGTGGGGCGGCAGGAAATGCATTTTGCTCTTCTTCAAGCTGGGTATGTACTCAAATGGGGTCGGTGGGCGGTCAGGCGCCAGTAGATCCTACTATTATAGGCATCCTGAGACAAATAAAAGGAATTTGACTGTTTCATGAGCGCTTCGCGTCAAGAATTGTTGAGCCAGTGGCTGTTTAGCCTGAAAACCTTCGACCTGCAGGCCGATGCCTTGGCCCCTGCCTCCAGTGACGCCAGTTTTCGCAGGTACTTCCGAGTCACTTCCAAGTCTGGTCAGCCGTACATCGTGATGGACGCACCGCCCGACAAAGAGGATGTGCGTCCTTTTGTGCATGTTGCGGCTTTGCTGTCGCAAGGCGGTAGCCGGGCACCCAAGGTGCTTGCTCAAGAGGTGGCGCAAGGTTTTTTGTTGCTGGAGGATTTTGGCAACACCACCATGCTGACAGCACTCAAAGATGCGCCTGACCGCGTGGACACCCTCTACCGCAGTGCATGCGACGACCTTGTCCACATGCAAGTGAACACACGCACCCAGGGGTTGCCTGCCTATCAGGCAGAGAAACTTCGCGCTGAAATGGACCTGTTTGATGCATGGTACGTGGAGCGACACTTTGGCAGCCAGCTCTCCAGTCAGGAAAAACAATGGCTTGAGAACATCAAGCAAATACTCGTCCAGAGTGCGCTGGCCGAAGGGCAGGTGTTTGTGCACCGGGATTACCACAGCCGCAATCTCATGTTCACCGGGTTTGAGGGTGATCGCGCCAACTATGGCATTCTGGACTTTCAGGATGCGGTGGTGGGGCCCATCAGTTACGACTTGGTGAGCATATTGCGTGATGCCTATGTGGAATGGCCAGAAGACCAAACGCTGGACTGGGCCATCCGGTATTGGCAGGCCGCACGCAAGGCCGGCTTGCCGGTGCCCGATGATGCCAGCGAGTTTTATCGGCAGGTGGACTTCATGGGCATGCAACGGCACCTCAAGATATTGGGCATTTTTGCGCGTCTGAATCACCGCGATGGCAAGCCGCAGTACCTCAATGACCTGCCCCTTGTGCTGGCTTATGTGCGCATGATTGCGGTGCGTTATATTGCATTCAAGCCGCTGCTCCTCATTCTTGACCGCCTGGAGAACCGTGCGGCTCAAGTGGGCTACACCTTTTGAGCCGCTCACCCATGCATGCCATGATTCTGGCTGCGGGGCGTGGCGAGCGCATGCGCCCGCTCACCGACCATTGCCCCAAGCCCCTCTTAAAGGCAGGCGGCAAGCCACTGTTGCAATGGCACCTTGAAGCATTGAAAGACGCTGGCATTACGCAGGTGGTGATTAACCATGCGCACTTGGGCCAGCAGATTGAATCGGCGTTCGGGGATGGTCAGGCTTTGGGGCTTCACATCCGGTATTCCGCTGAAGCAAGCGCCCTGGAGACCGCCGGCGGCATTGCCAAAGCGCTGCCCTGGCTGGGCACGCATCCTTTCCTGGTCATCAATGGGGATGTGAGTTGCGATTGGCCGCTTGCCAAAGCGATGGCGCTTGCGGCCGCCTGGCGGCCGGACCAATTGGCGCATTTGGTGATGGTCCACAACCCTGCACATCACCCCCAAGGGGACTTTGCTTTGCGTGACAGCCTCGTGCAAGAGCGCTCCCTGCCCGACGAGCGCTGCTACACCTTTGCCGGCATTGGCGTGTATGCGCCAGCCCTGTTTGCAGGCATGCCCCCCGGTGAGGTGGCCAAGCTTGCGCCCCTGTTGCGTGGGGCCATGGCACAAGGCAAAGTAACAGGTGAATTGCATGCCGGGTTCTGGATGGACGTGGGCACGCCCCAGCGTTTGCAAGAACTCGACAACCGTTTGACACAGCAGCAACAGGCAGGACAGTGATGAGCAGGTACCCCACACACAATCCCACGGTGTACGCCAAACGCCGTGCGCATTTGGCCAAGCGCTTGCAAAAGCAGGGCGGCGGCGTGGCACTGGTTCAATCCGGGCAAGAGGTGATGCGCAATCGCGACAGCGACTACGCTTTCCGAAGCGACAGTTATTTTTACTATCTCACCGGTTTTCCAGAGCCGGAGGCCTGCCTGGCTCTGGTGGTGCCCGCCCATGGTGAGGCCCGCAGCGTGCTGTTTTGCCGCGAAAAAAACGAAGAGCGCGAGATTTGGGATGGATTCCGTTTTGGCCCCGTGGCTGCACAATCCCGCTTTGCCATGGATGCGGCCCACCCGGTGGATGACCTTGAGGAACACCTGGAGCAATTGCTGGCCAATCAGCCTGCGGTGTTTTTGCGCCTTGGGCAGGACGAGGCCCTGGAGCAGGGGGTGAGCCAGGTGTTGGCCAGTTTGCGTGGCAAAGCGCGCATGGGTGTGGCTGCACCCCATGCCGTGCTTGACCTGAGCCATGCCCTGGACGAAATGCGTCTGCTCAAAGACAAAACCGAGCTGGCCACCATGCGCCGTGCGGCAGCCATTTCTGCCCAGGCCCACATTGCAGCCATGCTGGTGGCTCAGCCTGGCCGGTTTGAATACGAGGTGGAAGCCGAGTTGCTCTACCACTTTCGCAAGCATGGTTCTGAGGCACCCGCCTATGGCTCCATCGTCGCCTCTGGCGCAAACGCTTGCGTGTTGCATTACCGCGCCAACGATGCCCAGTTGCGCGATGGCGACTTGTTATTGATCGATGCGGGCTGCGAGCTGGATTGCTACGCCTCCGACATCACCCGCACTTTCCCTGTGAATGGTGTGTTCACCAAAGCGCAGCAGGCCGTCTACGAGGTGGTTCTGAATGCCCAATACGCGGCCATTTTGGCCACCTGCCCTGGTGCACGCTTCAACGACCCGCACGATGCGGCGGTGGCCGTGTTGACCCAGGGGCTGATTGATCTGAAGCTGTTGAAGATGCCATTCAAAGAGGCCGTGGAAAGCAAGGCCTATCAACGTTTTTACATGCACCGCACGGGGCACTGGCTTGGCATGGATGTGCATGACTGTGGCAGTTACCGCGACCCCGAGGCCAAACCGGAAGACGGCGTGGCGCCCCACACCAGCCGAAAACTGCAGGCTGGCATGGTGCTCACCATTGAACCTGGCTTGTACATCCGCCCGGGCAAGGGTGTGCCCAAAGCCTATGAAAACATCGGCATCCGCATTGAAGACGATGCGATTGTAACCACCAAGGGCTGTGACATTTACACCGCAGACGCGCCAAAAACCGTGAATGACATTCACGCGTTGATGCGCCAGCGCAAAAAGGCTGCATGAGTACACACACCGATTTTGACGTGGCGGTGGTGGGTGCAGGCCCGGTGGGTTTGGCCTTCGCGGGCTGGCTTGCCGCTGCGTGGGGTGAGCGGGCCCATCGCATTGCGCTTTTTGATGCAAAGCCCCTGGCCGCATCTGCGCAAGACCCCCGCATTTTGGCCTTGGCCGACGCAACGCGCCTGCGCCTGTCCAGCCTCGCCTTCCCGGGCAATGCCACACCGATTCATCACATCCACGTGTCGGAGCAGGGGCGGTTTGGTCAGGTTCGCATGAAGGCCGATGAGCTTGGGCTGCGTGCGCTGGGGTGGACCGTGCGCTACGGCGATCTTGTGACCAGCCTGGCCCAGGCTGTGGAGCGGCGTGGTGTCAAAGTGTTTCGCCCTGCGGAGGTTCGCTTTGCCCATCGCAGTGCGGTGGATTCTCTCGAGGTGCTTGAGTTGGACGATGGCACCGAGTTCACCGTGAATCTTCGAGTGGACGCTGAGGGCGGATTGTATGGCGATGCGGGCGAGCGGGACCAGGTTGTGGACTATGCCCAATGGGCCTTGGTGAGCGAAGTGATGGCCCAGGTGGAGCCAGGCTTGTTGGGCGATGGCCTTACCCTGGCTTTTGAACGATTCACATCGGAAGGCCCGCTCGCCCTCTTGCCCATTTCGGCCGACCAGTCCAGGTACTCACTGGTGTGGTGTGCGCCCCAGGCGCTGGTGGAATCCCGCCTGCACATGGACGAGCTTGAGTTTGTGCATGCCTTGCGGCAACAGTTTGGTCGCCGCGTGCAGGTGCGTGAGGTGGGTCTTAGAAAAGCTTTCCCTTTGGGCATGAACTGGCGCGACAAACTGGTCCAAGGGCGCAGGGTAGCGATTGGCAATGCCGCTCAGATTCTGCATCCGGTGGCCGGCCAGGGTTTGAACCTTGGCCTGCGCGACGCCATGCAGTTGGTGCGGAGCATCGACCCCGCCATTGTTGCGGAGGAACATCGCTTGTGTGCTGCGCTTGAAGAATTTGAGCAGGCAAGGGTGGTTGATCGGCGCACCGTCGTTAAAATGACAGACTGGATGGTCAAGGGCTTTTCCAACAGCAACCCCTTCTTGGGCGCTGGCCGGCAGGTGGCATTGAATCTGATGGAATTCACCCCACCCCTGCGCAAGCAGTTTGCCGAGTTCATGCTCTTTGGCCTGGCCGTATAAAACCGGAGTACTTTTCCATGTTCACCGCCGACGCCTTGCGTGCGCGTTTTGCACAGCCTGATCTGGTGTGGCAGCCAGAGCCGCTGGAAGAGCGTTTTTTCACCGACCGGGACCCGGCGGAAGCCGCTGTGCTGGTGCCTTTGGTTCAGCGTCCGGAAGGCATTCAGGTGTTGCTTACCCTGCGCACAGCCCACCTCAATGACCATGCAGGTCAAATCAGTTTTCCGGGTGGGCGCAAAGAGCCAGATGACCGGGACCTGATTGAAACCGCTCTGCGGGAAACCCACGAAGAAACAGGTTTGACCCGTGATTTTGTCGAAGTGCTGGGTTGCATGCCGGTGTACCAAACCGCCACCAACTTCATGGTCACCCCGGTGGTCGGGCTGGTCAAAACCGGCTTTGCGCTGCAACCCGATGCTTTTGAGGTTGAAGAAGTTTTTGAAGTGCCACTGTCCTTTTTGATGGACCACCAAAACCATCAGCAACGCACTTTACACACCCCCATTGGCGTGCGCACTTTTTATGCCATGCCGTACCCCAACCCACAGACGGGCAGGGAGTATTTTATTTGGGGTGCCACGGCGGCCATGCTGCGCAATCTTTACCATTTTTTGTCTGCGCGTGGATAAGCTGTGAGTTATCTTGCCCTGCTTCTCGCCACCATCATAGAAACCTTGTTGCCCGAGGGCTTGTTCGACGGCACCCGCCGCACCTTGCATCGCTTCAATCAAGAGCTCGAAATTGACCTCACCGCCTTGGGCGCCCCACGTTTTGCCCACCTGCAATGGTGGATCCCGGTGATGTTGTGGTTGTTGGGGGCCTACTTTTTACACCAGGTGCTGTGGAGCATGTCGCCCCTCGTCGCAGGCGCGTTCAGCACCCTGGTGTTGCTGTATGGATTGCGTTTCCGGCAACTCAATGATGTGCTCACCAGCACCCAGCTGTACCTTAACCAAGGCGACTTTTTTCGCGCGCGCGAGCGCATCGCGGTGTGGCTCAAAGAGTACGATGGCACCGAAATTCATTTGCATCGCCCGGAAGAGCTGGTTTATCACGCCGTGTCGCATGGTGTTGAAAGGGCGCTGCGCCAGTATTTCGCGCTGGTGTTTTGGTTCCTGACAGTGCCTGGTCCACTGGGCTTGCTCATCTATTTGCTGGTGCACTGGAGTGTGGTGCGGGAGCGGCAGGTGTGGGAGTCACAAACTTTTCCGCACGAGCGCCTTTCTCTGCACGAGGCCTGGCAGAGCCATCGTGCCAAGGCCATGCTCAGTCCCCGTTTTGTGTTGTTTGCCATGGAATGGTTGCCCGCCCGCCTGCTGGCGCTCACCATCGGCCTGCTTGCCCAGCTTGACGACGCAGCACTGGCATGGCGACAGGCAAAAACGCACAGCCGTTTTTCCAACCGTGCGCCGCTTACGGCCGTGTGCTTTGACGCAGTTGGTTTGGGTGCTTTGCCGGAGGTGTCGGTTGAACCTGTTGAAGATCGCACCGAGGTGTCTGTTCAAGCGCTTCAGCAATTCCGTCAGTTGATGTTCAAGTGTGCGGTGGCCTGGATGATGCTGGCCTTGTTGTTTGCACTCTTGGGATGGTTGCCCGGTTTCAACGGCTAGCGCCGCAGTTCAATACTGGCGGGCTGCTTCCTCAAGCTCGGCTTTCAGCAATTGGTAGAGCTCAAACCGCCCGGTGTCCAGGGCGTTTTCCTCCAAAGCCTGCTTCACCGCACACCCGGGTTCTTTGAGGTGCTGGCAATTGGCGAACCGGCAGCGCATGCCCATCTCCTGAATGTCGCCGAACACCGCCAGCAACTCGCTCGTGCTCAGGTGATGCAACCCAAAGGCCTGGAATCCAGGGGAGTCAATCAATTCAAACCCGTCGCCTGCATGCAGTTGTGTGTGCGTGGTGGTGTGTTTGCCCGCATTAAGCGCGATTGAAATGTCGTTGGTGACGGCAGCAGCACTGGGTATGAGGAGATTGATCAGTGTTGATTTGCCCATGCCCGATTGCCCCAAAATCAGAGACCTCTTGCCCATCACCAGGGGGAGCATCACTGCTTCACATGCCTCGGCCTGCGCGGTCACGCTGATCATGTGCACGGGGCACTGGCCCAGGGTCCAATCCTGCAATTCCTGAAGAAGCGCCTGGGCAAGCGCCGGGTCGTCTTCCAGCAAATCCGATTTGTTGAATACCAAGTGAAGTGGCACGTCCGCATGCTGGCAGGCAACCCAGGTTCTGCCAAGCAACTCGGGCGAGTAGGGGGGGCTCACCGCCAGCACCAACATCACTTGGTCCAGATTGGCGGCAAACATTTTGCTTTTCAGTGCGTCTGAGCGGTAGAGCAGGTTGCGGCGTGGCGCAATGTCTGCAATCCAGGCCTGGCGGTCCCCGCTCGGTTCGATGGTGATCACGTCGCCAACCGCCACTTCTCTGCGTTTGCCTTTGCCATACACCTGCCAAAGCACACCTGCCGTGTCGAGTGCCACAAAGTGCCTGCCATAGCTGGCAACCACTGTGGCTGTGTGCCCACCTGCCTTGGCATTAGCCGCTTTGGGTTTGTTTGAATTGAATTTTGCCAAGGTGGGTTTAGCCCATGTGTCGCAAGAGGTCGTCGAGTTTTGCAGCGCAGGCCCAATCGTTGTCTGAAATTCCACCCGCGCTGTGCGTGTTCCAGCTGACTTCCAGCCAGTTGTACGAAAAGGATGCCTCGGGGTGATGGTCTTCGTCATCGGCGAGGTGCATCAGTGCATGCACCGCCATCTTCACCCCTTCAAAGTTGCTGAAACTGTAACGCCTCCAGAGCTGCGTGGCTTGCCCTCGTTCTGCATCCACTTGCACAGCCCACCCATCAAAGGCCTGAAGCTGAGTTTCCACCTCGTGCAAAGTCCAGCCATCATCTGGCCCACAGTGCCTGCAATTCACATGCAGCCAGTCCGAGACAGCGCGTATGGTGCGGGCCGCACTCATTGCGCACCCTGCAAGGCTTTGAGCCGGTTGATGCGGATGGATGCT
>DASUEC010000268.1:0-4081 GCA_036275255.1 Limnobacter sp.
CCGATTCCCGCCAATGGTAGAATAAGTTTATTCGTTTCCCTGCCTGTGACCGCCGTTCTGGCTTTTTGTTCACCGAACCCCCCACACAGGCACCCACCTAGCGTTTTGGAGTGTTGCATGCAAATCCCTGGTCAACGGCAGGACTGGCTGGGCCGCTTAAAATCCGGGCTCACAAAAACCCGCTCGGGCCTGGCCTCCATGTTCACCGGCGAGAAAGTGGACGAGGCCTTTTTTGAAGACATGGAAGAACGCCTGCTGCTGGCCGACTGCGGCTTGCCCGCCACCGAACTGCTGATGCAGAAAGTGCGCGACACCGTTTATCAAAAAGGGCTGACCAAACCGGAAGATGTGCGCATGGTGCTGCGTGACGCCGTGTTTGACCTGCTGCGCCCGCTGGAAACCAGCATGGGTGTAGACCGCGCCCGTCCACTGGTGATGATGGTGGTGGGCGTCAACGGCGCAGGCAAAACCACCAGCATTGGCAAACTGGCCAATCACTACGGCGAAATTGGTTACAACGTGCTGCTGGCCGCTGGTGACACCTTTCGCGCCGCTGCACGTGAGCAACTCGATGTGTGGGCCAACCGCAGCAGCGTGGATGTCATTTCTGCACAGGGTGGCGACCCCGCCGCGGTGGCTTTCGATTCCGTTCAGTCCGGCATTTCACGCAACAGCCACATCGTGATTGTAGACACCGCTGGCCGCCTGCCCACACAGCTCCACCTCATGGAAGAGTTGAAAAAAATCAAGAAAGTTTTGGGCAAGGCCAAGATGGATGCGCCCCACGAAATTGTGCTGGTGGTAGACGCCACCAACGGCCAAAATGCACTTCAACAAATCAAGGCATTCAACGATGCGCTCACCCTGACAGCGCTGGTGGTGACCAAGCTGGACGGCACCGCCAAAGGGGGCATTTTGGCGGCCATGAGCATGAGCACGCGCGTGCCTGTGGCCTTTGTGGGCGTGGGCGAGAAGCTCGGTGACTTGCGCCCGTTCAGCCCGCGAGATTTTGCCAACGCCCTGGTGGGCATCGACAGCGAAGGAAACCCCACGGCATGATCCAGTTCAAGAATGTCACGCTGAAATACGGCGCCCATGCCGCATTGAAGGGCGTCAACTTCCAGTTGCCCAAGGGCTCGTTCACCTTGCTGGAAGGGCACTCCGGTGCAGGCAAAAGCTCCATTCTTCGCCTGCTGGCCACATTCGAGACCCCCACCAGCGGCGACATTCTCGTGGGCAAAAGCTCCATTGCCAAACTGAGCCGCCGCGAACGCGCCCACTACCGCCGCAGCGTGGGCTACACCGGCATGGATGTGGAGTTGCTCTACAACCGCAACTGCTTCGACAACGTGGCGCTGCCCTTGCGCGTGGTGGGCCAATCGGAGGCCGACGTACAAAGCCGCGTCAAGGCAGCACTGGCTCGCGTGGGCTTGAGCCACACCGATCGCATGCTGCCAAGCGAGCTGTCGGGTGGCCAGCAACTGCGCCTGCAGATTGCGCGCGCTGTGGTGAATCGCCCCGCCCTGGTGCTGGCCGACGAGCCCACCGCCCAACTGGATGACGAATCGGCAGCCAAGGTGGTGGGCCTGCTTGAAGAATTCAACCGCGCCGGCGTCACAGTGGTTGTGGCCACGCACGAATCCCACCGCTTTAACCGAATCACCCACCGCCTCAAGCTGGGCGAGGGCCAAGTGTTGCCTACACCCGCCGACCTGTCGCAACAAGGCGGTCGAGAAAACGGCGTGCAGGCATTTTCCAAAGACTTTTTGAGCAAGGCCTACGGGGCTTGAACTTCACTGTAGAACACACACCATGCGCTGGCTAAGACTTCAATGGTTTTCTATTTCGGCAGGCCTCAAACTGTGGCTGGACGAGCCCTTGGGCCACCTGTTCAATGCGCTTGTTCTGGCCATTGCATTGGCCATGCCGTGGAGCATTGCACAGGGTTTAAGTGCGATTGTGCCCAGCATGGACCGATGGGTGGGCGACCCCGAAGTGAGCCTGTACTTTGAGCCCGGCGCAAACCCCGATGATGTTAAAACCGCCGCTGCAAAACTCAAGCGCGACTTCGACCTGGACAGCGTCACCGTGGTCTCGCCCGAACAAGCCATGGAGCGCCTGCGCACCCAAAGTCAAACCCCCGACCTGGCCGCTGCCCTGCCAGAAAACCCCCTGCCCTACACCGTGGTGGTGGTGCTGGATGTGGATGCCGAGACCGACACCCAAGGCATTGAGAACAAAATCGCACAGTGGCAAAACTTCCCGGGCGTAGAGCATGTGCAATACGACGCCCAATGGGTTCGGCGCTTGCAGTCGGTGCTCAACGGTGCGCAACTCATTGCCGTGGCACTGGGCGTGCTGATTGCGGGCATGGTGCTGGTGGTCACTTTCAACACCGTGCGTCTGCAACTCATCCGCAACCAGGCCGAGGTGCATGTGCTCAAAGCGCTGGGCGCAACCGACACCGAGGTGGGTCGCCCCACGCTGTGGTGGTCAGTGAGCCTTGCGCTGGTGGCTTTTGGTTTGGCCTACAGCGTGGTGAGCGGCGCCATGGGCTTGGCCGACGATGCCGTGGGGCAGTTTATTCGGCAATTCGACCGCGACTTCCGCTTTGAACAACCCAGCGGCATCACAGCCCTTGGCTTGGTGCTGGTGTGGATGGTGCTGGTGATGCTGGGCGCGTGGGCCTCGGTAAAAAGCACCGTGCTGCGTATTCACTGAGGCCCGGCGCCACACGGGTTCAACAGCTCAGCAATTCAGCAAAAACGCCTTGATGCCTTTGGTCCATTCCGGCGGGTTTACCCGGAAGGTGTCCATCAACTTTTTGTTGTCCAACACCGAATAGGCCGGTCGCTGCGCCTTGAAGTTCATGCTCGCCGTGCTCACAGGTTCAATGCTGGGCATGCGCTTGATCACGCCCAGCGCATGCGCCTGTTCCAGTGCTTTGCAGGCATACTCAAACCATGTGGTGCTGCCTGCCGCGCTGGCGTGAAAAATCTCGCCACTCGGCACTTCTTTGGGAAAATCTGGCAAAAACGTCGGAGCCAATTTGCCCAAGGTTTTGTAACGGTGCTGCGCCACCACACCAGCCACACTCAAACCCAGCTCAGCCAGCCAGTTGGCAGGCGTGGGCGCGCCAGTCTGGTCGTTCACCACCGTCAAAGTGTCGCGCTCCTGCGCAAGCTTGAGCATGGTTTTTAAAAAATTGCTGCCGCGCAATGCATACACCCAGCCCGTGCGGAAAATCACCGTTTCACCGCCCACCTCAGCAATGAATCGCTCCCCTTGCAGCTTGCTTTGGCCATAGACGCTCAGCGGATTGGGGGAGTCTGTTTCAAGGTAAGGCCGTGTGGATGTTCCATCAAACACATAATCGGTGCTGTAATGCACCAGCACAGCGCCCTGCTTTTTGCATTGCTCAGCCAGCACACCCACAGCATGGCCATTGATGGCATTGGCAAGCTGTGGCTCTGCTTCGGCATGTTCCACATGGGTGTAAGCCGCCGCGTTGATCACCACATCCGGGCGCACATCTTTAAGCGCATTCACAATGCTGTCAGGCTGCGAAAAATCCACTTTGTCGCGGCCATAAGCAACAATCGCATCCATGGTGTCCATGAGCGCAGGCTTGGCGTGTTGAACAATGCTGTGGCCAAGCTGGCCATGTGCGCCCAAAACAAGTACGCGAATTCCCACGGTGCATTCCTGTGTCGTTGAATGGGCCTTATTCTACGCTGCTTTGTTCATGCACCGCGCTTGCTCACTGCGCTTGCTCTTTGAGCCTGTCGCTTGCTCTTTGAGCCTGCCGCTTTCGCGCCTTGCTCTTTGCGCTTGCTCCCTGAAGCACACCGGGGCCGAGCCCCTTGGCGACGGCCAATCTGCTTGAGCTTGTCGCTTGCTCCCTGAAGCACACCGTGGCCGAGCCCCTTGGAGACGGCCAATCTGCTTGAGCTTGTCGCTTGCTCCTTGAAGCACACCGGGGCCAAGCCCCTTGGCGACGGCCAATCTGTGATTCCCTCCCTGAGCCTCGCCTGAACTGAGGCCCCCCCTCGAAAAAGATGTCGGGCTGGGCCTCTGCCCC
>DASUEC010000269.1:0-2532 GCA_036275255.1 Limnobacter sp.
CACACCCCGACCGCACGGTGGTGGTGTATGCCAACACCAGTGCTGCCGTCAAGGCCCGGGCTGACTGGATGGTCACCTCGAGCATTGCACTGGACATCGTGGGCCACCTGCATGCGCAAGGCAAAAAGCTGATTTGGGCCCCCGATCGGCACCTTGGCAAATACATTCAGGCGCAGACCGGTGCAGACATGCTGTTGTGGCAGGGCTCTTGCTTGGTGCATGATGAGTTCAAGGCTGAAGAGTTGAAGATGTTGAAGGCACAACACCCTCAGGCCATGGTGCTGGTGCACCCGGAGTCGCCTGCCGATGTGGTGGCCTTGGCCGATGTGGTGGGCTCCACCACGCAATTGATCCGAGCCACGCAAACACCAGGCGTGGACACCTTTATTGTGGCCACCGACAACGGCATTTTGCACAAAATGCGGCAGTTGGCTCCGGGCAAGCAATTGATTGAAGCACCCACTGCGGGGAATTCGGCCACCTGCAAAAGCTGCGCCCATTGCCCCTGGATGGCCATGAATGGTTTGCGCAACTTGCGTGATGTGCTGAAAACCGGGTTTGATACGGGGGCCGGCGAGGTGCATGTGGATGCTGCCCTGGGAAGGCAGGCGTACCGCTGCATTGACCGCATGCTGGATTTTGCCAAAACCCATGGAATTTCCGGTCCTCGTGGGCAGGGCAGGCTGGAAGCCGCTCACAAAGGCGTGGGGCCAGCATGAATCGTACCGAGATTTTCCGTTCTTTTGGCCCAGCCCTGGAGCTGGCATTGCTGCACAATGTGCACAGCGCCATTGCTGAAGATTTGGGCAACACCGACTGGACCGGCTTGTTGGTGCCAGCGGGCAAGCGTTGCAAGGCGCAGTTGCTGTGCCGCGATGACGCCGTGGTGTGCGGTCAGCCATGGTTTGACGGTGTGTTTGCCGCCCTAAGCCCAGATGCCCAGGTGCACTGGTTGGTGGCAGAGGGGCAGGAGGTTGGGGCAGGCACTGTGGTCTGTGAAATCCATGCTGAAGCCCGGCCGCTGCTTACAGCCGAGCGTTCTGCCATGAATTACCTGCAGTTGCTCAGTGCCGTGGCCACCCGAACACGTCATTTTGTGAAACTGATCGAGGGCACGCAAGCCCGCATTCTGGACACCCGGAAAACATTGCCGGGCATGCGGCTGGCGCAAAAGTATGCGGTGCGGGTGGGCGGTGGCTTGAACCAGCGGCTTGCGCTTTACGACGGCATCCTCATCAAAGAAAACCACATTGCCGCAGCCGGCGGCGTAGCGCAGGTGCTGGCCAATGCCAAAGCCCTGGGGGCCAGCCACATTCCTGTGCAGATTGAAGTGGAAACCCTTGCGCAGTTGGAAGAGGCGCTCAATGCAGGCGCTGTGTCAGTGTTGCTGGATAACTTCACGCTGGAAGCCATGCGCGAAGCGGTGGCCCTCACGGCAGGCCGAGCTTTGCTGGAGGCCAGTGGCGGTGTGAATCAAGACACCGTGCGTGCGATTGCACACACCGGTGTGGATCGCATCTCGATCGGTTCGCTCACCAAAGACATTCAGGCGGTGGATTATTCCATGCGTGTGATGGATTAACTTCGCCGCCTTGCCCGTTGCAACACGGTCGGGAAGGCCTTGGGTAGTGTGTTGGGGTAGTCGGCGCTGAAGTGCAGGCCACGGCTTTCTTTTCTGCTCAGGGCGCTGGTCACAATCAGGTCTGCCACATCCACCAGGTTGCGCAACTCCAGCAAGTCGCGGCTGACGCGGAAGTTGCTGTAAAACTCCAGAATTTCTTCGCGCAGCAATTGAATGCGATGTTGCGCCCGCTCCAGGCGTTTGTCGGTGCGCACAATGCCCACATAATTCCACATGGTTTGGCGCAATTCAGCCCAGTTGTGGGAGATTACGACCTCTTCGTCAGGGTCGGTGACTCGGCTTTCGTCCCAGTCGGGCAAGCCCATGGTTTCGCGGTGGGGCTTGCTTAAAATGTGGCGTGATGCGGCCTGCCCGAGCACCACACACTCCAGCAGGCTGTTGCTGGCCAGCCGGTTTGCGCCGTGCAGGCCGGTGTAGGCTGTTTCGCCCACGGCATACAAGCCGGGGATGTCGGTGCGTGCGTGATGGTCGGTCACCACGCCGCCGCAGGTGTAATGGGCGGCAGGCACCACCGGGATGCCTTGCTTGGTGATGTCGATGCCCAGCTCCAGGCAGCGTTTGTAAATGGTTGGGAAATGCTTCTTTAACTTGTCGGCGGGTTCGTGGCTGATGTCCAGATAGACGCAATCCAGTCCGCGTTTTTTCATTTCAAAATCGATTGCACGCGCCACCACATCCCGAGGGGCGAGTTCGGCACGTTCATCATGGTCTGGCATGAAGCGGGTGCCATCGGGCAATTTAAGCAAACCACCCTCACCGCGAACTGCCTCGGTGATCAAAAAGCTCTTTGCGTAGGGGTGGTAGAGGCAAGTGGGGTGGAACTGGATGAATTCCATGTTGGCAATGCGGCAACCCGCCCGCCAGGCCATGGCAATGCCGTCGCCGGTGGC
>DASUEC010000270.1:0-8197 GCA_036275255.1 Limnobacter sp.
AAATGAGCCCCGGTTTCAAAGACATTCAAATCGACACCTACGAGGCTTACCTGGAGCGCGCGACGCAAGCCAACCCCTCTTACATTGCAGCCACGCAAGCCCTCAAAATCTCCGAGCTGAATGTGTTGAGTGCCCGCGGTGGTGTTGCACCCACGGTGGGTTTGTCGGCTGTCGCCTCCGAGCGCAACGGCCGCAGAACCGACAACGTGGGTGTGTCGGTCAACATTCCATTGGGTGTTCAAAATTACCTGGGCGTATCGGTTGCCAAAGACCGGCATCGTGCACAAACCGAAACCTACCGCGGCATAGAGCAAAACCTGCGTTTGATGATTCAACAACTGCAATCGCAATCGGCCTCTGGTCGCATTGAGGTAGCTGTGCGCACCGATGCGATCAGCTCCGCAGAGCTTAGCGTGCAGGCCAACCAAAAAAGTTACCTCGGTGGCGTACGCACACAAATTGAAGTGCTCAACAGCATCCAAACGCTTTTTGACACACAGGTGCAACAGATCAATGCCCGCCTCACCTTGGCACAAAACGTGCTCAAGCTGGAGCTGGAGTCTGGCGCAGAGCCCGTTGATGCACTGCTCAAGGTTCAATCCCTTTTGTTTTAAGGCAAGCCCGTGAGCGCACCCACTTCCACCGCCGCACCCACCACCGCCTCGTTGGCCCAGCAGGCGCACGGGTACTTTGTTGCGCGGCAATGGGGGCAAGCCCTGGCGGTTTACCAGGTGCTGGCCAAAGTGCACCGGCACGCCCTGGTAGACCATGCGCAGGCCCTTTGCCTGGTGGGCCTTGGGCGCATGGAAGATGCGCTCAACATGCTCGATGCCGCCCTGTTGAAAGACCCGGCCCATTGGGCTTCCAGCCTGATGAAAGCCCGGCTGCTCACCCACCAGGGCCGCGTGGACGATGCGCAGCGCATTCTTCAGCAACACGCCGACCATCCCGATGCCGGGCCAGAAGCCCGGCTAGACCTGGGCCTGCTCGAGCTCAGTGACCTGGGCAACCCGCTTGCCGCTCGCCAATACCTGGAGCCCTTGTTGGGCAACCCTGCTGTGGCCGAAAAAGCGCAAGCCGCCTGGTGGGTGTCAAACCTCTATGACCGCGATTGCACTGCCTTGCAACTCACCCAGCATTTGCACCGCTTTGCACGCCAACACCTTGTGCCCTCCGAGGCCGACGCCAAACAGATTGCCATGGCCAAGGCCACGGCACCCGCGCGAATGTTCACCAAACGCAGGCGCATTGGACTGCTGAGCCCCTTGTTCACAGCATCGCCCGTTTATTTTTTAACCATCTCCACCTTCAAGGCCATGGTGGCGCATGCCGACCTGGTGTTTTACGACCGAAGCGAGAAAAAGGGCGACTGGGCCACCCAGCAGTTCAAGGCGATTGCCAGCACGTGGCGCACCTGCCACCAACATTCCCCCCTTCAATTGGCACATCTCATGGTGCACGACCAACTCGATGCAATCATCGACCTGGGTGGCTGGATGGATTGGGGTGGATTGAAGGCCTTGGCATTTCGGCCTGCACCGCGCCAAATCAAATGGGTGGGGGGCCAGAGCACATCCACCGGCATGAGCTGCTTTGATGGGTTTGTGTGCGACCAGTGGCATGTGCCAGACAACCTGTCGCACCTGTACTCCGAGCCACTGATTCGTGTGCCCGGTGGCTACGCCGATTACACACCGCCCGCATACATGCCACAAGCCTTGCCCTTGTCCAAGCGTGCAGGCGGGTATGGTGTCATTTCAAATCCCAACAAATTCTCGCGCGTGTTTTTTGCACACCTGGCCATGCAGGTGATGCCCAAGGTGATGCAAGGCAAAGTGCCACTCATTTTTATAGAGCGGCGCTTTGAGCGGGAGCCATTGCGCAACCGTGTGTTGCAAAGCCTCGTTGAACACGGCTTTGCCCAAGCGCACGCAGCCCATGCCGCAGGCATGATCAAGTTTTTGGCACCGCGCAACCACCCAGAGTTTTTGCACAGTTTGTCGCACCTCACCGCGCTCCTCGACACATTCCCGTATTCCAGCGGGCTCACTGCCGCTGAAGCCGATGCGCTGGAAGTGCCAATTGCCGTGCGCACTGGTGAGTTGTTTTGTGAGCGGCACAGCCACGCCTTGCAACAGAAAAAATTACATTGGGGCAAACAGCCGGTTGTACGTGGCCCCAGCATTGCACAATATTTGATGGATTATTTATGACCAAACGCAAAGCCCCGGCCAAATCCACGGCCAAAGTAAAACCAGCCGCAAGCCCAGTCGCACCTGCAATGCCAGCAGAGCTGTCTGCGTTTTCAAATCACCCGGGTTTTTCAAAAGACGTTCGGGTGTTTCAAATCTATTTCCGGCCCGACCAGCTTCACCAACTGGAGCCCGAGTTCATTCCCTACGACAATGCACTGGGCGATTTTTCAATGCTGGAGTATGCGGTGTTTCGCAAGCTCTACCAATCCGACCTCACCAAAGACTGCAAATACTGGGGGGCCTTGTCCTGGCGTTTCCGCGAAAAGGCCATGATCAATGCCACCGATCTGTTCAATGTGATCGAGGCCAACCCGGGCTACGACCTGTACTTCATGAACCCAGAGCCCCAAATTGAAGGCCTCTACGAAAACCTGTGGGTACAGGGCAGCACAGCTCACCCCAATTTCATTCCCTTGGTGGAGCAATTGCTGGAGGCCGTTGGCATGGACAAGCGCATGCTGTCAGCCTACCGGCACACCCGAATCATGGCAGCAGCCAATTACTTTGTGGGCAGCCAGCGTTTTTGGGATGCGTACATTCAGTTTGTTGAAAACTTCCTGGAGAAGGCCGAAAAAAATGCACCACCGGCACTTCTTCAAGCCTTGAAAAACACCAATGCCGACCCCCGCAACCTGCACGCGGGTGCCAATTATTTTCCGTTCATCATCGAGCGCCTGCTCACAGAGTTCATCATTGAACAGAGCGGCAAGCTGGCTTGTTTCAAAATTGAACTGGGCAACAAAAAAACCCGCCTGCCCGCCAATGCACACGACCTTGAATGGCTAAAAAACCAGGCCCTGGAGCGCAAAGACGAAAAGCTGCTGCGCATCTGGGTGAATTACCGCAACCTCTACTTCAAGAGCCTGTACGGCAACCAGGCCAAGGTTTAAGCAGCCATGGAATCGATTGATTGGGACATCTACGCCAAATCGTATGAGGACACCCAGCATCTGCTTGGGCGGCCCGACCTTGCGCAAAAGCATTACGACATGATCGGCAAAGACCAAGGCAGGGATGCCGGGTTTGACGCCACGCTGTTGTATTGCACCGCGCTGGAGTGCCCCAGCGAAGAATCCGCAAAGAGTTTTTACCTCAATGCACCCACCATCCAGGGCTTGTGCCGTTCGCGCCAGTGCCTCATCGATTGTGTAAGGCAGCACTCGGCACTGGCCGATTACATGCCCGAAAACACCGAGTATGTGATTGGCCCTGTGGTGGATGAGTTGCTGTTCAGCTTGTACCTGGGCAAACAAAAGCGTGCACTGGCCGATGTGGTGGATGAGCTTGTGCAGCGCATCACCGAGGAATTGATTGGTGACCTGGCCCTGAAGGCCCCGCCAACAGTGCCTGCATCGGGCGTGTCGAGCCCTGGGGCCCCGGTGTTGCAGCGCCCGGCCGCTGTTAAAATTGCAAGCCGCCGCAACCATGTGTTGCAGCTGGATTGCGTGGTCACCCTGGGCGAGCCAGCGTGCCACGTGTTGATTGGCACCTGCATCGACCCCGATCATCAGATTGATGCTGTTCGCCTTTGCTGGGGCGACAGGCGGATCGACGTAACCCAGCAAATCATTTCGTTTGTGCGCCCCGCCCGTGCAGCGCAGATTCTGGCTGCCAATCCAGCATTGGACCTGCGCAGCGAACCCATCGGGTTTGCCATTTTGTTGAATGGCAAACTGGTGGGTGGCGGCGCACCCGATGGCCTTGAAGTGGAAGCGCTGGGTGAATCGTCCACACTCATAAGCCCTCAAACGCAAGATCCCGCCGCCATCGATCAAGACGACTTGCGCAGCTTCTGGTCGGCTGCACACAGCCAGCTCAGCCAATTGCTTGCTCGGGAATTGAGTGCACTGCCAGCGGCATGGCTCCAAAAGATTCTTCCCGAACGAGCAAGCCCAAGCAACCCGGTTCAGTTCAGCGTGGAGTCTTTCTACAGTTTCGACAACCGACAAATCCTGATTGCCAACCTGCGCGACCCCCAACACCGCCTCAAAGCGGTTTACCTGTCGCAGCGGCATGGCGCCATGCAGTTGCTTGATGATTGTTCCGTGCGTGGCTTGGGTGCCCACGATGAAAACGGCCCACGGGAGTATTTTTTGTCCAACTCCCCTGCAGTCGGATTGTTTGATGAAGAGGTTGTGCTGTTTGGCTTGATGGACCACGGGCAATGGTTTCGCATAGAACGCACCGTTCAGCCCGCCACAGCCGACATGCTGCTGCGCGATTTGGTGCGTATTTTTGAAACCCTTCAGGGCAAAGTCTTCGACCGCGTGTACGACCAAATGGTCAAGCCTGTGGTGGATGCCCTGTTTGCCCCCCAAACATTCAACAACCCTGCATATTTGATGCAGGCCCTGGGCGAAACAAAAGGCAGTCCCAACCCCCCCGAGTGCTCCGCCCTTGTGTTTGCAAGCGCCTTGCACCGCAATCTGGTTGCACAGGTTTCCCAACTGGAGCTGGCAGCCGCCGAACCCGGAAAGATTGAGGTGCTCTTGTATCTGGAGCAGGCACCATCGGCCAAAGCGCTGGATTTTTATCTCAGGCAATTGGCTTGGTTCAACATCAACATCCGGATTTTTTCAGCCCCTGCGCAGCAAGGCTTTGGGCGCACCCTCAACCAGTTGGCTGCGCAGGCTCGCGGCAATCACCTCTTGTTGCTGGGTGAACAGGTTTTGCCCATCACGCCCAAGTGGCTCAAGGCCATGGAGCAACACCTTGGCAAAGAGGATGTTGCCATAGTGCTGCCATTGAGCCTGAACGTGGGTGGCACAGTGGACAATGGCGGATTTGCCTTTGAGCTTGAACAAGGCAGCCGCACCTGGCGCGTTTGCAATGAATTGAAATCCCTGCCACTCAAGCGAATGGAAGGTTGCGCACCCTACAACGTGCCGTTTGGTTTGCTGCAGGCAGCCCTGGTGCGCAAGGCCGGGTTTGAGCGGCTGGGAGGAGTTGCCGAAGATTTGCATGGCATGGATTTGTGCAGCATCGACTACTGCTTGCGGGTGCATGCCCAAGGCAAAAAAATCATGCTCGACCCCAGCGTGCATTTTCAGGTGTTGCCCAAGCCCGCCAATGTGAGCCAGGCAGGGCAGGGCAGGAGCGAATTGCTCAAGCGTTACAAATCCAAAGTGCTTAACCAGCGTTGGGCGTCGGTGATTGAAGAGCAATTCACAGAGTGGCGCGTGGGCAGCACGGCGCTGCATCCTGAACAAAACGCCCGCAAAGGTGTGTTAGACATTTTGAAGGGCCTGCGCTGATGAAGCAACTCATCCTGACCCACAAACACGCCATCGGCCCCGCCGCATTGCCACACGCCCGCAGCATGGCCGACAAGCTGCGCTCTGCGGGCAATCAGCAGGTTTACCTGCTTGTGGCCGACCCCGCCATGGCCACGCAAATGGCCGCCGAGGACCTGGCCCAAAACCCTGCCGATTCCGACGAGTTTGCCTACGCCACCATGGGCAGTGAACATTCATCCCCCGAAGAGGCAAACCACGTGTTCTTGTTCGATGTATTGCCCAATTTTTTGGCTTGGCTAAAGCCGGATTTGGTGTTGGTGGTAGACCCCGCCCTCGTGGGGTGGAACACGGTTCGCAGCGTGCGCAAGGCCCTCCCTGGGGTGCCCCTGGAGGCGCTTGTTACCTGCGACGAAACCCCGCTCTTGGGCAATGCCCTTGAAAACTCGATTGTTCACCGCACACTTCTGGAGGGCGCTTTGGGCCAGTTTGAGACCATTCGTGTGTACCCTGCCTGCCTCAGTGCATTCAACAACCGGCATGGCCGCAGCATGGCCTGCAAGCCAGCCGTGGCGGAGCCCATGCCATGATTCCCATGCGACTTGGCGTGGCCCACAGCCTGGATGTGGGGCCAGAGCTGTTCATTTTTGGCGAGTTTGATGCACTGGATGCACCCCCGGTGGGCTTTGGGCGTGTTGACGGCAAAATCATGTTGCAATACATGGCCCTGTTTGGCTGTGCCCCACAAGACCAGCTCAAATGGCAAGTGGTAAAGCTCAATGCCAAGCGCAGCTTGTTTGTTGCCTTGGTGCTGAAGTCTCATATACGCCCGCACACCAGCGCATTGGCCCTGGCCCATACCAACGGCAAAAAATACATATTCTCCCTGGCCCAACAAGGCAGCACGGCAAACAACACCCCCTTGGGCTTGTTGGACCAAGCCAACGTGAAGGCGGCCATACAAATGCTCAAGCCGCTTGAACCCAAACTGCTGGAGGCCGCGCTGCGCTCATCGCCAGCGCATGTTGCAGCGCAGGGCGCGTTTGACCAAGTCGATGGGGGCCTCGCAAAAGGTTGGGCCACCCATGTGGCCCAGGCCAACCAACGGGTTAATGTGTTGATTCGCACCGCAGATGGTGACCTGGTTGGCTTTGGTGAAGCCAATCAGCCCCGGCCCGATCTGGCCATGTTTGGTGTGGCGGATCATGCCGTGGGCTTTGTCATTGCACTTTCACCACGTGTGCTGGACGGTGGGGTGCACATGCTCTATGCCATCGACGAAGAAACCGACGAGTTGATCCAAATTGCGCCAGTGCGCGCCCAGCACCAGGCCAACAGCACGATGCACCACGTGTTGATCGACTGCCCTGCCATGCTTCAACACATTGAAGAGCTGCAACCCGATTGCGACGCTGGCTTGCGCACCTTGCTGGAAAAAATTTGTGTGCTGGTGGAGCTTGGCCAGGCCGACCAGGCCCGCGCATACCTGGCAGCCTGCTGGGGAGCGCCCCCCAGCCTTGCCTGGTTGCTCGAAGTAAAGCGTGCCGAGCTTGCCTTGTTGGCCAAACAAGCCGACCAAGCCCAGCTTTTGTTGGCCAAGGCAGAACAAGCCTACCCATTGCAGGCGGCCGCACTGCGCGCCTGCCAGCAGTTTATAAAACTTAATGCAGCCTATTTTGTAATGTCCAAAACATGAACAGCGTCACCACCGCCACCATTCAATCTGAACTGATGTGCAACCTGCCAAACGGCGAGGTGTTGTACTCCGCCAGTTTCACACGCGCAGCAGGCCTGATGGCTGTGTGCAGCCTGATCAAATTGCAAACAGCCGAGCGCAAGTTTCTCGCCGCGGTGGGCGGCCATGTGCCCGACTTGTTCGGATCGGTGCCAGGCCAGGTGTGCGCAAAATTTCAAGGCTTGAACATTGCAGACGGCAACTATGTGCTCGAGCTGCAGTTTGCCGATGGCGCAACCCTGCTAACCCCAGTCACCTACAGCAAAGCGTTCAAAAGCAGCTCGCCCAAGGCGCTCAAGCACTTTGCGCAGGTGGGCATGGCGGTGGATGCCATGATGAACCGCAGCAACCACCCCGCAGCGGTGGTGGTTGCACCTGCACCTGCGCCTGCGCCAGCCAAAGCCGCTTCAACGGTTACCCCCAAGCCGCCCGCAGTCAAACAGCCCGCCGTGCAATTGCCCGCATACAACTACCACGTGGACGGCATCATTGGCGGGGTTGTTGAAGGCTGGGTGTGGTGCCCACACCATCCCGAGCGCCGGTATGAGGTGCAGGCCTGGTGCGCCAATCGTTTGGTGGGCTATGGGGTTGCTAATATTTATCGAGAGGACCTGGCCAGGGCCGGCAAATCGGATGGAAAAATTAAATTTGAGCTGAATTTGGCCCGTCATTTGTACGATGGCAAAACACACAATCTGCAAATCAAGGTCGTTGGTCAGGGAGATTTAGATTGCGATAAATTGATCCATGGGGGGCTTGTATATGAAGCACCCATTAGGCCTCAGCGACCGGAACTCCTTGAGTCGTTACCGTCGTACTTGCAAAGTGTCGGTACCGCAAAAAAATTCGTTTTGATGTTGGCAGAAAAAGGAATGCAGTGGAACATTCACAAGATTCTTCACCACATCTACAACGCCGAACCAAGACCTGCTCGCCGAATAATCAATGAGATTTTGTCTGCGGGGTTTGAACAT
>DASUEC010000271.1:0-2930 GCA_036275255.1 Limnobacter sp.
TGCGCACCGACACCTACCGCGCCAGCGGCGCGGGTGGCCAGCACATCAACAAAACCGACTCCGCGGTGCGCCTCACCCACTTGCCCACGGGCATTGTGGTGCAATGCCAGAACGACCGCTCACAGCACCGCAATCGCGACGAAGCCTGGAGCATGCTGAAAGCCAAACTCTATGAGTTTGAAATGCGCAAACGCATGGCTGAGCAGCAAGCCCTGGAAGACACCAAGACCGATGTGGGCTGGGGTCACCAAATCCGAAGCTACGTGCTGGACAACAGCCGCATCAAAGACTTGCGCACCGGTGTGGAAATTTCCAACACCCAGCGCGTTCTGGATGGCGACCTGGACCCCTTCATTGAAGCCAGCCTGAAGCAGGGCATTTAACACGCCACAACCCAGCCAGACCCAACCCCAACACGCCTTTGCCTTGAGGCCACAGCATGAACGACAAAAACCAGACCCCAGCCACCGACGAGCTGCCCGTGGACGAAAACCAGATCATCGCCGAGCGCCGGGGCAAATTGGCGCGGTTGCGTGAGCAGGGCCAGGCCTTCCCCAACGGATTCAAGCCCACCCACAAGGCCGCCGATTTGCATGTGCAGTATGGTGAAGTGAGCAAGGAAGCGCTGGACCCCCAAGGCATCGAGGTGAGCGTGTCTGGCCGCATGATGCTCAAGCGTGTTATGGGCAAGGCCAGTTTTGCCACTGTGCAAGACGGCTCAGGCCGAATTCAGTTCTACATCAACAACGACGGCGTGGGTGAGCAAGCGCACGGCGAATTCAAGCACTGGGATTTGGGCGACATTGTTGCCGCCAAAGGCAAGCTCTTCAAAACCATGAAGGGCGAGTTGAGCGTGCACTGCACCGAGATTCACCTGCTGGCCAAAAGCCTGCGCCCGCTGCCTGACAAATTCCATGGCCTGGCAGACCAGGAAATCAAGTACCGCCAGCGTTATGTGGATCTGATTGTCACCGAAGAAACACGCAGCACTTTTGTGGCGCGTTCCAAGGCCATGGCTTCCATTCGCAGCTTCATGGCCGGGCACGGTTTTCTCGAGGTGGAAACACCCATGTTGCACCCCATTCCGGGAGGCGCGTCGGCCAAGCCTTTCGTCACCCACCACAACGCGCTGGACATGGAAATGTTTTTGCGCATTGCGCCAGAGCTTTACCTCAAGCGCCTCATTGTCGGCGGGTTTGAGCGGGTGTTCGAGATCAACCGCAACTTCCGCAATGAGGGAGTGAGCCCGCGCCACAATCCTGAATTCACCATGATGGAATTTTATGCGGCCTACTGGGATTACCGGGACCTCATGGACTTCACCGAGAAAGTGATTCAAAACGCAGCCATTGAGGCGCGCGGCACGGCCAACCTCACTTACCAAGGGCGGGAGCTGGACCTGTCCAGGCCCTTTGCAAGGCTGACCATTGTGCAGGCCATCCAGAAATACTTCCCTGAATACACCGACGCGCAACTCAACGATGTGGCAGCACTGAAAGCCGCCTTGCTCAAAAAAGGCGTGAACACCGACAAAGAGCCTGCCTTGAAAAACGCCGGGGTGGGTGCGTTGCAACTGGCCCTCTTTGAAGAAACCTCCGAGAGCCTGCTCTGGGAGCCCACCTTCATCGTGGATTACCCTGTGGAAGTGTCACCCCTGGCGCGCGCCTCCGACAACAACCCACAAATCACCGAACGTTTTGAGTTGTTCATTACCGGGCGCGAGATCGCCAATGGCTTCTCGGAATTGAACGACCCCGAAGACCAGGCAGAGCGTTTCAAAAAGCAAGTGGAAGCCAAAGAGGCGGGGGACGATGAAGCCATGTTCTTTGACGCCGATTACATTCGCGCCCTGGAATATGGCATGCCACCCACCGGCGGCTGTGGCATCGGCATTGATCGCTTGATGATGCTCATCACCGACAGCCCCAACATTCGCGACGTTATTTTGTTTCCGCATTTGCGACGGGAAGACTAAGCCAGGCGATTTGGCATGCGGTGTTCAGGACCGTCCCAGCCCTTGATCACGGGTTGGGTCGGTCCTCTGCAAGAAGTTGACTAAGCTTAGGCAAGTCACGTGAAAGGACATCCTCCACCTTCCACAAACCTTCTTCTCTTCTCAATTCGAGGTGAATCACCTCTTCGCTTCCCGAAACTGACAAGACCACGGTGGCCTGCGCTTGATGAGCCCCAAGCTCATTCGCCTGGTTGTTAAGCACCTTCACCGCGCTGGGGTCTTGGCAATTGCACAGAGGATCGGCCGATAGCTTCCCCAATTCACCGGTGGTGCGCTGTTTGATTTGCTCCTCCCCGATGGCTTTGGACAGGGCTGCTGCGTAATACGAATCAGGTTTATCCAGCGAGGATCCTGTTGATCCATCTTGGTAGAGGGTCTCGTACATGCTTTGCAAAACACGGTTGGGATCGGGACTTGAATTGATTGATGAATCATGAAAGTGGTAGGCAATTGCAAGGCCCCCCAAAAGTAAGCCGAGATATTTGAGCTTTGCGTGCATCATTCTTTGCCTTGGAAATATCCTGCGATCAAGGCTCGTGATCACATCACGAAACGCAAGTGGTGTACAAATTCTTGCGTCTGTAAACCTTTGGGGGATGCCGCATCGGCACAGGCTCCTGCGCCGCCCCGCTTGCGCTTTGAAGCCGCCGAAGCCAAGCCCCTTGGCGACGGCCAATCTGTATTTCCCTCCCTGAGCCTGGCCTGAACTGAGGCCCCCCCTCCAAAAATGAGGTCGGGCTGGGCCTCTGCCCCGCGCCCCGCTGGGGCGCAGGAGCACCGTTCATGCACGGCACGGTCGGGCAGATTGTCCTGAAGGTCGCTGCAGGGGCATTGGCTCCCGGTGGCTTCTGGGCGCAAGCCAGGCTGCGCAGGTGCATGGCGAGGCAGGTGGCCGCCCGGGGCCCAGGCCGGAGCA
>DASUEC010000272.1:0-5219 GCA_036275255.1 Limnobacter sp.
TTGTGCGATCTGGCAGGCAGCGATGCACAGCGCATGGAGCAGGTGCTGTCTGCCGCCAAGCCAGCAGAGCTGGCGTCCCCCGGTGTTTTGCGTGCTTTGGCGACGGGCTTGTTGCGTTGTGGCCTCGTTGGTGCGGCGCGCACCATGCTGCAGGCCGCCCTCGCTCAAGATTACAACGCGGATTTGTTGCCTGTGTATCACGAGGCGGCGGTGCAGCAGTCCAGGGAAGCCCTGCCTTTTGTGGAGCAACTGCTTGCGACCCATCCGGACGATATTCGTTTGATTGAATTGGCCGCTGATGTGTGTGAGCAGGAGCAATTGTGGGGCAAGGCCATTTCGCGATTTGAGTCCGTCTATGCCAAATTGCCATCTGCTCATGTGGCGGGCCGGTTGGAGAGACTCTATGAGGCCGCCAACCAGGCCGAGCGAGCCAAGCAGTGGCGGGAAAAAATGAACGTACATCTACAAAAGGCGCGTCAGCTCGCTTAAAGATTTGTTGGATACAATGACGCAAAAATTTTTTTGATTTGAACAAGGACTTTCTAGCATGGGATACAACAGCATTCCACCGGGCAAAGATGTGCCCAACGATGTGAACGTGATCATTGAGATTGCCGCCAATTCCGACCCTGTCAAGTATGAGGTCGACAAGGACAGTGGCTGCCTTTGGGTAGACCGGTTCATGGGCACTGCCATGCATTACCCGTGCAACTATGGTTACATTCCGCAGACCCTTGCCGCCGATGGCGACCCCGTGGATGTGCTGGTTATGACGCCATTTCCTTTGCAGCCCGGCTGTGTGGTTCGCGTGCGCCCCATTGGTATCTTGAAGATGACCGATGAATCAGGCGGTGATGCGAAGCTCTTGGGCGTGCCAGTGGAAAAGCTTTTGCCAATGTACAAGAACTACCAAAGCATAGACGATGTTCCTCAAGAGTTTTTGGCTCGAATTCAGCACTTCTTTGAACACTACAAAGATCTTGAAAAAGGCAAGTGGGTGAAAATCGAAGGTTGGGGCACCCGAGACGACATGGTGAAAGAAATTGTGGACGGCATCGCCAACTACAAAAAAGAACAGGCCTGATTGGCTGGTTTGATAACACCAAAAAAGGCAGCCTTGGGCTGCCTTTTTTTTAGCGCTGAGATCCTGCATATGGATCCAGCCCCTCCGGCCCAGACCACTCGTCATGGAGTTGTTGAAGCTGCGTGTTCAGGCCTGGTGCTTGCTCTGCAAACACGGCCTCATCCTCGGTGGTCAAATGCAACATGATGGTGTTCATGTCGCTTTGGGAAAAAGAGCGAGGCCCAAACGGCGTTTGAATGATCATTCCATTTGGGCCTCGTCCAAGCAATGCATTGGCAGCATGCGCTGCCTCAAAGTTCCGGTTGTTGAGTGAAAGCGCATACGCAACGATTTCCCTCGCGTTGACACGAACTTCATCGGAACAGCCTGCAAGTTGCTGCGTCAATTGTAGGGGGGTGCCTGCTGAGCCCACCATGGTCAAGCGAAGCATGTTCATGATGTGTTGTGATTGAAACTGTGCGCTTGTCTGCAACAATGGGCCGAGGAAGGGTTGATTGACCCACAAAGACAAACCCTGTGAGCTCGCTCTGGTGAATTGGGCCAAATTCCTGACGGCATTGAGAAGGTGTTGATCGTCGACGATGGGGGCTGCAGGATGAATATCCATGCCGTCGATTTGATCAAGCAGGCTCGGCATTTGAATGTGATTGTTGTACATCTGGACCTCTTGAACGTGACGTTTGCCTGAGTGGAACAGGCACGTTGCAGGTTCCTTCGGTTTTGCATTTGCTTGTGACCCCTGGGCGGGTTTTAAGCATGGTCCGCTCCATTTCCCATGTTTGCAAGTTGAGCCCGCTTGAACGCCTGGTGCTCAGAGAGTTCTTCGGCATAGGCTGCCAGGTGTGCCTTTTCACGCACCAAAAAATTGGCGATGGGTGTTGTGAAGCCAGCATCGGCGACCCAGTGGGCCGATATCATGGTCTGCGGGTTAAGCCCCCTTGCCATTTTGTGCTCACCCTGAGCGCCCCCTTCAAACCACTGGATGCCATTCTCGATGGCAAACTCAATGGCCTGGTAATAGCACAGCTCAAAGTGCAGACAAGCGATGTCTTCTGTACAGCCCCAATAGCGCCCATACAGCCGGTGGGCGTTGTACAGAAAGAAAGAGCTCGCCACCGGTGTACCGTTCAAGGTGGCCACGATCAGTAAAACCTGCTCGCCCATGCTGGCCAAAATCATCCTGAAAAAAGATTCGGTGAGGTACGGTGTAGAAAAGTGCTCCGCGTAGGTGCGGCTGTAGCATTGGTAAAAAAATGCCAGTTGCTCCTCGGATACGCGCTGGCCGGGAATGCGCTCAATCTTCATGCCCTCCACGTTCGCCTTGCGTCGCTCAGCGCGGATGTTCTTGCGTTTTTTCTGGTTCAGGGTGTCCAGAAATTCGTCAAAGGAGGAATACGGTTGATTGGAGTCCGGGTGTTTGTTCTGCCAATGAAACTGCACCACATGGCGTTCTTGAAGACCGAGGGCGGTGGCGCTGCCAAGCAACGCGTCTTGATCACCTTCAGTCAAAAACAAGGCATGGACACTGGATGGCAGGCAGCCCAACAGCGATTGGTCGCGGCAGGCTTGTTGGCTCAACTGGGCGAGGCCATGTGCCATGGCCTGTTGAAGCTCTGGCGTGCGAGCCAGCACTTTGGGGGCCATCACGGGCGTGAACGGAACAGCACACAAAAGCTTCGGGTAATACGGCTGATTGTGGCGCTGATAGGCTTGGGCCCATGCCCAGTCGAACACATATTCGCCATATGAATGTGATTTAATGTAAAGCGGCATGGCAGCCAGCAATTCACCTTCGTCAGATTCTATTTTCAGGTGAAGTGGCCCCCAGCCTGTGTCTGCTGTGGCAGAGCCGCTGGCTTCCAGCGCCAGCAGGTACTCATGCCGCATGGCTGGGTGAAGCTCGCCGGCATTGGCCTGAGTCACCAGTGAATTCCACGGCGCTTGTGGCATGTCGGCCATGCTTTGGCAAATCTGCATGCGATAATTCATGGGCGTTGGAGCATCTTTTACTACACAGGTACACCGTGAGTTTATCCCGAGTTCGACTGGCCATTGCACAGCTCAACCTGACAGTGGGCGATTTGAAAGGCAACTGCACAAAAATCCTCGACTGTGCACACAAAGCCTATGCGCAGGGGGCGCGAATCGTGCTCACGCCGGAGTTGTCCATTACTGGCTACCCACCCGAGGACCTGCTGCTGCGTCCGTCGTTTCAGCGTCAAACCGATGCAGCCCTTGACCGCCTTCGCATCGCACTTCAAGACGTGGACATTTACGTGGTGGTTGGTCACCCAGTGCGCCAGGAGAACGAGCTGTTCAATGCAGCATCGGTCTTGCACAAGGGGCAGGTCATTGGGGTTTATCACAAGCACGACCTGCCCAATCGGGAGGTGTTTGATGAGCAACGCTATTTCACGCCAGACAATCGTCCGCTGGTGTTTGAGGTCGATGGCATCCGTTTCGGTCTGAACATTTGTGAAGACACATGGAACCCATACGCGCCTGAGGCTGCCGCGGCAGCGGGTGCCGAGGTGCTGCTGGTGCCCAATGCATCGCCTTATCACATGGGCAAGCAAACCATCCGCCAGTCTGTGGTGGCACGCCGTGTGGCTGAAACAGGCATGGCCATTGTGTACGCCAACCTGCTGGGTGGGCAGGATGAGCTGGTGTTCGACGGCGCCTCTTTTGCCATGGATGGCAATCAGCATGTTTCCATGCGCTTGCCGCAGTTTCAAGAGGCCCTTGCCTTGCTGGATGTGGAGGCTTGCCCTGGCAAACCCATTGCGCTCCACGCTGGCCAGCCCCAGGCGGCCGACCTGGATTTGACAGCCCAGGTGTACGAAGCGCTCAAAATGGGTGTGCACGACTACGTCACCAAAAACCGCTTTCCCGGTGCCATCATTGGGTTGTCGGGCGGCGTGGATTCTGCCCTCACGCTGGCGATTGCCGTGGATGCCTTGGGTGCCGAAAAAGTGCGTGCCGTGATGATGCCATCGCCTTACACCGCGGATATCTCTTTGCACGACGCCAGGGACATGGCACAGCGCCTGGGCGTGCGCTACGACGAGATTTCAATCCAGCAATGCATGCAGGCCTTTGACGACAGCCTTGCGACACTGTTCGTTGGTTTGGCTCCCGACACCACCGAAGAGAACTTGCAAGCCCGCATCCGAGGAACCATGCTCATGGCCTTGTCCAACAAAACGGGCTCCATTGTGCTGACCACGGGCAACAAAAGCGAAATGGCCACAGGGTATTGCACCCTGTATGGCGACATGGCGGGTGGTTTTGCAGTGATCAAGGACATTTTTAAAACGCTGGTGTATGCGCTTTGCCATTATCGGAATTCAATCAGTGAAGTTATTCCGGAGCGCATCATCACCCGGCCACCATCGGCGGAGTTGCGCCCCGATCAGGTGGACCAAGACAGTTTGCCACCGTACGATGTGCTGGATGCCATTCTGGCCCGTTACATGGAAAAAGACGAATCGGTTGAAAACATCATTGCCAGTGGTTTTAGCAAGGCAGACGTGTTCAAGGCTGTTAAACTGCTGCGTATCAACGAATACAAACGCAGACAGGCACCCGTCGGTATTCGTGTCACGCACCGCGCATTTGGTCGTGATTGGCGTTACCCCATCACATCCAAGTTCAACGATCTAGAAGGATTTCCTGAATGAAACTGGTCACTGCCATCATCAAACCGTTCAAACTCGATGAAGTACGTGAGGCGCTCTCCGAAATCGGTGTCAATGGCCTGACCGTGACTGAGGTCAAAGGATTTGGTCGTCAACGTGGCCACACAGAGCTTTACCGCGGTGCTGAGTATGTTGTTGACTTTTTGCCCAAGGTGAAGATTGAGCTGGTGATAGAAGACAAAATGGTAGACCAAGCGCTTGAAGCAATCCAGAGCGCGGCGCGTACCAACAAAATTGGCGATGGAAAAATTTTTGTGACCAATGTGGAGCGTGTGATTCGCATCCGCACCGGAGAGCAGGGCGAAGAAGCGATCTGATGGCCTGCTGACCTCTTCAAAAAGCCCGCGGATCTTCGCGGGCTTTTTTGTTTACGCTTTCAAGTGATTGTGAATGATTTCACCAAAGGTGGGGGCAAGCGGATCTGGCAGGTCATGACC
>DASUEC010000273.1:0-5392 GCA_036275255.1 Limnobacter sp.
CGAGCCCGACCGCGCAGTTTTGTCGGGGCGGACCCAGGTCGTTCAGGCCCAGCAAGGGATCAACAGGTTTTCAGCGAGAAACAAGCCGTTCAGGTCACTTGCCCAACCATCAACACCTTGGAATCCCGCTCTGCCAGCACCTCGAAGCGACTTTCGCCGTTGGCCGTGGCATGCTTTAACACCACCCCAGAAGGCAAAAACACAGGCTGCTTGAAGGACAAGGCATAAGTGGTCGCGGGCTTGCCAAGCTGGGGCTCCAGCAGGCTCAGGCTTTTCGCAGCGGTCCACATGCCGTGGGCAATGGCCTGCTTGAAACCAAACATCTTGGCCGTTTGAGCGTACAAATGAATCGGGTTGTAGTCGTTGGAGACTTTGGCGTATTTGCGCCCCTGGCTTTCGGGCACTTTGATGCCAATGTATTGGGCGCCAATCGCGCTCAAGCCTTCGCCAGGCGCTGGCTTGCCTGCGGGTTTGGGCATGCCTTTGACGCGGCACAAAATACTCATGGTGCCCCGCCAATGCACTCTTTCATCTCTCACAAATTCGGTGTGCACATCAAACTCAAGACCTTGAGGAATGCTGCGTGTGTCACCAATCGTCACCACCACGTCATAAGGCGTGCTGTATTCCAGCGGCTCAATGCTTTCAATCGAATTGTGCAAATGCACCATGCCCAACATCGGCATGGGGTGCTCAGGTCGGCTGAGCAAATACATGTGCAAGGGAGAAGCAATCACCTGGGGTGCGGTCAGCGAAATGTGGTCTTCCGCAAAACCGCACACCTGGTTGTAGGCGCGAACCCACTCACGGTCCAGGTACACCTTCTTCACCCGTGCACCCAGGCGTGCAGCCAGTGTGTCAGGTGTTGGCTTTTTGCCAGAGGTGGTGGCAGCCTTCAGCAACAGGGCCTTGCCGTTCGGAAACTCGGGCAGCTCATAAAACTTGGCCGCCGCTTTCAAGCTGTCGTTCGCGCTCATGGATTATTTCTCGAGAATTGCAGTTACACCAATGCCACCCGCTGCACACACGGAGATCAATCCGCGGCCGCTGCCTTTCTGGTTCAACAACTTGGCCAGCGTACCCACAATTCGGCCACCCGTGGCCGCAAAGGGATGTCCCACAGCCAGCGAACCGCCTTTCACATTCATTTTGCTGCGATCAATGCTGCCCAAGGGGGCATTCAAGCCAAGCTTTTCCTTGCAGAACTTGGGGTCCTCCCAAGCCTTCAAGGTGCACAGCACCTGTGCTGCAAACGCTTCGTGAATTTCGTAGAAGTCAAAATCCTGCAGCTTCAAGCCAGCCTTTTGCAACATGCGTGGAACGGCATAGGCGGGGGCCATCAACAAGCCCTCTTTGCCAGACACAAAATCCACACCCACGGTTTCGCAGAAAGTGAGGTAGGCCAGGGGCTGAATGCCACGGGCCTTGGCCCATTCTTCGGACGCAAGCAGCACGGCAGACGCGCCGTCTGTCAGGGGCGTGGAGTTGCCGGCAGTCATGGTGCCCTTGCCACTTTTGCGATCAAATGCGGGTTTCAAACCCTGCAGTTTCTCAATCGAAGAATCGGCGCGCAGGTTGTTGTCGCGGCTCAAGCCATTGAAAGGCACCACGAGGTCGTCAAAGAAGCCTTCCTCATACGCCTTGGCAGCTTTCAGGTGGCTGCTCACGGCCAGCTCATCCTGCTCCTCACGGGTCACACCCCAGGTTTGGGCCATCACTTCACAGTGCGCGCCCATGCTCATTTTTGTGCGTGGCTCGGCATTGGCCGGTGGCAGGGGTGCCAAGTGCTTGGGGCGTATTTTCAGCAGCGCGGCCAGTTTGCCCTTGGTATCACGTGCACGGTTGGCCTCCAGCAAAATTTTGCGCAGGCCTTCACTCACGGCGATTGGCGCATCCGTGGTGGTGTCCACACCACCTGCCATGCCCACTTCAATCTGGCCCAAAGCAATCTTGTTGGCGACCACAATGGCGGCTTCCAACCCGGTGCCGCATGCCTGTTGAATGTCAAATGCAGGCGTCATGGGGCTGAGGCCCGAACCCAGCACCGACTCACGGCAAAGGTTGAAATCACGGCTGTGCTTGACCACGGCACCGGCAACCACATCGCCCAACTCTTCACCGTGCAGCTGGAATTTGTCCACCACGCCACGGAAGGCTGCGGTCAGCATGTCCTGGTTGGACTTGCCAATGTAAGCCGTGTTGGAACGGGCAAAGGGAATGCGTGAACCACCCAGGATTGCTACGCGACGTCCGTGTTTCATTGATGTTCTCCTAAGAATTGTTGTGTTTGGTTTATGCGCCAACCAGGTTCTGGCCGCAAACGCGCAAGGTGGCGCCATTCACGCCAACAGCCAGCGGGCTGGCCATGAAGGTCACTGCCTCTGCAATGTCCACAGGCAAACCGCCCTGCGACAGGGAAGACAAACGGCGAGCCACCTCGCGGGTTACCACTGGAATGGCCGCTGTCATCTGGGTTTCAATAAAGCCAGGTGCAATCGCATTGATCGCAATGCCCTTGCCACTCAGCTCCTTGGCCATGGCATCCACATAACCAATCACCGCGCTCTTGGTGGCCGCATAATTGGTCTGGCCTGCGTTTCCGGCAATGCCACCGATGGAAGAGATACACACGATGCGGGCGTTATCGGCAAAACCATTGGTCAGCAATTGCTCATTGCAACGCACGATGGCGCCGAGGTTCACGTCCAGCACCATGTCCCACAGGTGGGGAGCCATGTTGCGCAGCATCTTGTCGCGGGTAATGCCGGCGTTGTGAACAATGATGTCAATGCCGCCACCCTTCTGCTTGGCCACCTCGGCCAATTTCTTGCCGGCGTCTGCATCGGTGATGTCCAGCGGGCAAGCCACGCCACCAATCGCGCTCATGGTGGCACCGAGGGTGCCCTCATCGGCAGGGCGGTCCACGCCAATCACCGTGGCGCCTTCACGGGCCAGCACCTCGGCAATGGCCGCACCAATGCCGCGAGCTGCACCAGTTACCACGGCCAATTTGCCTGTCAGCGGCTTTTCTGCAAAAGCAAGGGCTTTCACGCCTTTGGGTGTGCCGGTCACCGGCAGCACCTGCCCGGTCACAAATGCAGAATGCGGACTCAGGAAAAAGCGAAGCGCGCCTTCAAGCGCCGCCTCGGCACCGGCCTTCACCTGAATGAGGTTGGCCGTGGTGCCGTTCTTGCCGCTTTCTTTGGCCAGGCTACGAATAAAACCGGGCAATGAATACTGCGCTGTTTCTGCAAGCGCATCTTTGCAATCGCCGCGGGGGCGTCCAATGACCACGATGCGGCTGTTGGAAGGCACCTTGCGCAGGCGTGGATTGAAAAAATCATACAGCAAACGCAAATCGGCTACGGTGTTTGCGCCAGTTACATCCAGCACATACACATTCTCGGGCACGCCGTTGTCCGCTTGGGAAATACCAACTTCCACCTTCGCTTTGGCGGCTGCCTGCTTGATGCCGTCCAAGCCAGCCAGGTCTGCAGACACTTTGATGGAAGCGCCCATGCAGTCCAGACTTTTTACCACTGCAGTGGCCACGGCACCATAGGCGCTTGCGCCCGCCAAAGCGTTTACACCAGCCAGGCTTTTCTCGCTGTAACCGGTTTTTGCGCGTTTCAGCATGGGGGGCACGGGCAAGCCCAGCGCAGCGGCGATTTGTTTGCCAGTGGAGGTGTGGACAAACTCGAGAATTTTGTCAGCCATGTGTCTCGTCCTTCTTGGGTCTAGGTGTGATTGCTTTGGGCTAAGAATAGCCCACCGCGGCCATGTTACTGTTGCGTAACTTCGGAGTGTATAGAAACTTGACCAGAAAATCGTAGAGGGCTTTCTCTAACCCGGATTGCACCGGCAGAATTGTTCAGGCCGGGAAAAGCGCAGGCGACACGCCCGGTGCCCACAGCGGCAACTTGGGCATGGCTTGTGCCAGCCAGTCAGAATTCAAAAACCAGTGCAGCCAGGCTTGAACATGCTCAAAACCCTGGGCCGTGTCAAACCACGCCTCATCAGCAATCCGGAACTGGCGCACAAAAGGCAGGATGGCACAGTCCGCAAACGAAGGTTGGGGCCCCAGCAAATGAGGTGGCTGGCCCGGCCCCAGCTGCTTGGCCATGGCCTGCAATTGGGCCTCCCATGGCATCAGCAAGTCCACACAGGCCTGTCGGTGCAGCAAAGGGTCACAATCGTGGTAGCGGTTGGGGTATTTGTAGCGATCCAGGTGGTGTTTAAACGGGCCATCCAGCGCAACAATCCAGGCCTCGGTTTGGTCCTGCTGTACTGAATTGGGCACGCACCAGTCTGTGGGGTAACTTTGGCCCAGCGCCCAGCGCATCACCTCGAGGCTTTCTTCAAGCACGGTGCCGTCTTGCAACCACAACACCGGCACTGTGCCTTTGGGTGAAATCTGCAGCATGTGCGAGGGTTTGTCACGCAACACAATCTCACGGGCCTCCACGCGCAAACCCGCGGCCACAATCGCCAACCTGGCCCGCATGGCATACGGGCAGCGCCTGAAGGTGTACAACACTGGCAAGCCCAACGCATGCCCCACCTCATGGCTCATTGTGATCACCCCACTCAAACCCGCGCAGTCGACGCTGTTTCTTCGGACGCCTTGGGGGGCATCTTTCGGCCAATGTGCCGCTCATTGCGCGCCTTGGCCAATTGAATCTGCTTTTGCCGTTCGCCAAAACGCTGCTTTTGGTCCTCGGTCAATCTGTCGTAGCAGTGCGGGCAGCCCACGCCATGAATGTACTTTTCGCTTTGTTTTTCTTCTTCGGTGATCGGCATGCGGCAAGCGTGACACAGATCGTACTCGCCCACCTGCAAACCATGTTTCACCGACACCCGCTGGTCAAACACAAAGCATTCGCCCTTCCAAAGGCTTTGCTCCTCTGGCACTTCTTCCAGGTACTTGAGGATGCCGCCTTCCAGGTGGTACACCTCCTCAAAGCCCTGCTCCAGCATGTAAGCCGTGGCCTTCTCACAGCGAATGCCGCCCGTGCAAAACATGGCAATTTTTTTGGGCCGACGCTCCGCGGGCAAGCCCTTCAGGTTTTGTTCCACCCACTGCGGGAATTGGCGGAAGGTGGTGGTGGCTGGGTCCACCGCCCCTTCAAATGTGCCTATTGCATATTCGTAATTGTTGCGGGTGTCGATCACCAGGGTGTCCGGGTCTTGAATCAGCGCATTCCAGTCTGCAGGCTTCACATAGCGGCCCACCAGGCGCTTTGGGTCAATCCCGTTGACGCCCATGGTCACAATCTCGCGCTTGAGTTTAATTTTCAGACGGATAAATGCCTGCTCGGGCGCAAGCGAATACTTGGGTGCCAAATCAGCAAACTCGGGCATGGCCCACAAATACTGCATGAGGTTCACCACG
>DASUEC010000274.1:0-3145 GCA_036275255.1 Limnobacter sp.
CAGATCCAGCTCTGCCCGGTTGATGATTTTTCCAGCGGCGCGTGCGGCTTTGACCGCCACGTTGAGCATCGGATGCATGGCCTTTCCTTTCAATGTAATTGCGTTTAACCGCTCATTATAAATGACCCCAGTCGATTCCCTTGGATCCATTTCGATAGTTCTTGTAAAAACAAGCCACCCGGGCAATGTGGGCTCGGTGGCCAGGGCCATGAAAACCATGGGTTTGCATGATTTGCGCCTGGTGGCACCGAAAACTGCGGACATTGCAGCAGACCCAGAGGCCATTGCGCTGGCCAGTGGCGCTGCCGATGTGCTTGCGCAGAGCCGTGTGTATCCCAACTTGCCAGAGGCCTTGGTCGATTGCCAGCGGGCGTATGCCTTGTCGGCCCGTTTGCGGGAGCTGGGCCCTGCGCTGCAAAGCCCGGCGCAGGCCGCCGTGGAGGCACTGGAGGGCGTGGGCCAAGGGGTGCATGCTGCTTTTGTGTTTGGCGCAGAGCGAACGGGCTTGAGCAACGAGGAGGTTCAACGCTGTAACCGACAGGTCTACATTCCCTCCAACCCGGTGTACAACTCCCTGAATCTGTCGCAGGCGGTGCAAATTGTTTGTTACGCATTGCGGGTGGCCAGTGACGCAGGCCGGGTGGATGTGCCACAGGTGCCCAACCCAGAAAAGCGCGAGGTGAACCCGCCGAAGCTCGCCAGCGTGAAGGCGGTGGATGATTTGCATACGCACTGGTTGCAGGCCATGGAGGCTGTGGATTTTTTGAACCCCAGCAAACCCAAGAAGTTGGTTCAACGCCTGGGGCGCCTCTTGGGAAAGGCGCAGCTCGAACAGGAAGAGGTGGACATGTTGCGCGGCTTTTTGAACGATGTGTTGCGTGTTGCAGGGGGCCGTTTGTATCCGCACGAGGGGCGGCAACGCGATCAGTCGTGAATTTGCCGGATGCTTGCTGGTACACTCCGACCTACCAACTTTTGATTTCACGGACTGTAGCGCCCATGTGGATTCGCCTTCGGGAAGACATTGACACCATTTTGAGAAAAGACCCAGCGGCAAAGAGCCGGCTGGAGGTGTTTCTGTGTTACCCCGGGCTGCATGCGCTGATCTGGCATCGCTTGGCCAACAAGGCGTGGCGTGGAGGGTTCACCACGCTGGCCAGATTTTTGTCACATCTTGGCCGGTTTTTTACGGGCATCGAGATTCATCCCGGCGCAACGATTGGCCGGAGAGTGTTCATCGACCATGGCATGGGTGTTGTGATTGGTGAAACCGCTGAAATTCATGACGACTGCACCATCTACCAAGGTGTCACCCTAGGGGGTACTTCCTTGGAGCACGGCAAACGCCACCCCACGCTGGAGAAAGGTGTGGTGGTTGGGGCAGGGGCCAAGGTGCTGGGCCCCTTCACGGTGGGCGAAGGGGCCAAAATAGGTTCCAATGCCGTGGTCACCAAGGCCGTTCCTGCTGGTGCCACTGCGGTGGGCAACCCCGCGCGAATGATTGTGAAAACCGAGTTGGCCGATGTCGCCCCCACGGGCGCTGCAAAAACCCGTGAGGAATTTGCGGCCTATGGGGTGTCCAAAAATGGCGATGATCCACTGATCAAGGCGATGCACGGCTTGATTGATCAAGCGATTGCCCAACAGCAGCGTATTGAGCTGCTGGAGCAGCGCTTGGCGGAAGGCCAGCCCGCAAAGGGTGGTCAATCCGGTGATTCTGTGGATTGCGAGGAGTTGAAGGCACTGAACAAGCTGGTGGACAATTGATTCAGCGGGCGTCTGTTTAGTTGAACACCGTCAATTGATATTCGCCAGTGTGTTGCAGCTTTAAAAAACCACCTTTGTGGCGGTTTTCCGTCACCTCCATGGCGGGCGTGTCGTAGTTCCAGTCGGGCAACACAATGCGAATGCCATCCGCCAGCTTACCCTGCACACTGCTTGGGATGGCTGGCGCCAAGCATTCCTGGGTGTTGTGCACTGCGCATCGGTGTGTGTGGCCATGCACCATGGCCTGGCATTTGCCCACGTAGCAACCATCTGGCCAGTGCCCCTCAAATGCGTGAGCCACGGCGTTGGCGTTCGTGTCCATGATGGCCATGGCGCTATTTGATTTGTGGAGTTTGCTTTCGGTGCGAATGGCTTGGGCGATGGCTTGGCGTTCTTTCAGCGGCTTGGCCAGAAACCCCGCCTGCCATGCCTCATTGCGGCTTTGCCTGCGAAACTGCTGATAGGCTTTGTCATCGGTGCACAATTGATCGCCGTGTGTTAACAAAACAATGCCGGCTTTTGTTTCCAAGAACTCCGGGTCGGGCAGCAACTCAAACTCGCCTACCTCGGCGTAGGCTTCACCAACCAAGAAATCCCGATTGCCATGCATGAAAAATACTCGCGCGCCGCTGCGGTGCGCGGCCCGCGTGGCCTGAGACACGCGGCGGCTCACCTCGTCTTGATGGTCATCCCCGTACCAGACTTCGAAAATATCCCCAAGCAAAAACACCAAGGCGTGTGTTTGCGCCACGCTGGCCAGCCAGTGTTCAAAGGCCTCCAGCGTTTTGGGCGTGTGCTCGCTCAGGTGCAGGTCTGAGGCAAAGTAGGCTGCACCCTGGGCAGGAATTTCAATCAAGATGAATGGGGCTTACAGCACTTCCACACTCTGAATGACCACATCTTCCGCGGGCACGTCCTGGTGGAAGCCTTTGGAACCGGTGCGCACGGTGACGATTTTGTCGACGACGTCCGTCCCTTCGGTCACTTTTCCAAACACGCAATAACCCCAACCTTGTGGCGTGGGGCTCTTGAAGTTCAGGAACTCATTGTTTTCGGTGTTGATGAAAAACTGCGCTGTGGCGGAATGTGGATCGTTGGTGCGGGCCATGGCGATGGTGTACTTCTCGTTTTTCAAGCCATTGTCCGCCTCGTTTTTCACGGGCGCTTTGGTGGTTTTTTGTTTCATGCCGGGCTCAAAGCCACCACCCTGGATCATGAATCCATTGATCACGCGGTGAAATATGGTGTTGCTGTAGAAGCCGCTCTTCGCGTAATCCAGAAAGTTCGCCACTGTGGCCGGGGCCTTTTCAGCATTCAGTTCGATGGTGATGTCACCAAAATTTGTTTTGAGCTTGACCATTTGTCGCTTTTTCGTTTT
>DASUEC010000275.1:0-3892 GCA_036275255.1 Limnobacter sp.
ACCAGCGGCAGATTCTTGAATCCTTGGGCTTCATTGAGCAGCCAGCGCACATCCTCACTGCGCCCGCCAAAGTAGATGGCGCAGGGTTGGCGAGCTGCCTGTTCATCCAATCCGCCTGGCATACGCACCCAGCCCTCCAGCGCAATACCGGGGGCCACCTGCAAACGCAATTCGGTGAATTCGCTGCGCGAGGTGCCGGGCACACACGCCAAGCCCTCACCGTGGCTTTCCAAATCCTTGAATGCGGGGCTGAATACATGCCGGGTTTGGCTAAAGTAGAGATAGCTCCAATAAGCCGCAAAACCCATGGTCGCCGACAGGGCCACTTTGGGTACTACACGGCTGGATCTTGTTGTGGACGTGTTCATGGGCGCTGCTTTGTGACAAAAGGAAGTCTGTTCATCGATACCTGAAAGTGTATTGAAACCAAACCGTCACAAAGGTTCAAAAAATGCTTGTAAAGCCGCTTAAATCAACGATTGGAGGGAATTGCCAACATGACCTGTCACAATGCACATTGCCATTTAAAAAAACCCGGGACACCATGAGAGAACCAACTCGGGGACAGAAAACGACAGGCCGGAGATTGTGAGATGACATTGAAGCACTGGAAAAGAAGTGCCATGGTGTTGGGCGTGGCCCTTGTGTTGGGTGCTTGCTCCAAAAAAACCGAAAACACAGCGCCCGAGGCAAGCGCTCCAGTGGAGCAAGGCGCAGTGGCTCAGCCACCGCCGGTGTTTTATGTGACCCACGCCAGTGGTCCGGTGGCTGTTTATTCGCTGACCGACTACAGCAGGCTGGGTGACCTCCCGCTGGGTGAAGGAGGCCCGGGCGCCGACTTGAGCGAAGACGGCAAACTGCTGGCAGTGGCAATGGGCAAAACAAACGACCTGGCCATTGTAGACACAGCCACGCACCAGACAATACACCGCGTGCCCTTGGACTTTAATCCGGGGTTTGTGCGGGTGCAGGGCCACCTGGCCTTTGTGGGCTCTCAATCAACACATGCCAAGACCATTGAAAAAGCTGGTGGAGTGAGCGATGCGCTGCCATCGCAAGTGGCAATCATCGACCTGGTGAAAGGCGAAAAGGTCAAAGTGATTGCCACAGGCTTCAACATTGGGGCAATAGAGCCATCTGCCAACGGCGAGCACATCCTTGTGACCCATGATGCCGATGAGAATGTGTCGGTGCACAACATTGAAACGGGTGAAAAAATCGTGCAAGTTGACACCAAAGAATACGGGATTCGCCCGCGCGAGGTGAAACGCTCGCCAAATGGCGAACAATTTGTGATCACCCTGGAATATGGGAACAAGATTCTGATTCTCGACAAGGATTACAACGTAATCCGGCAAGCTGCAACAGGTGAGGTGCCCCACGCCGTGAGCTACACACGGGATGGTTCCGAAATAGCGGTGGGCCTGGCGCGCGGCAAAATGATCCAGGTGTTTGACACCGAAACCCTGGCCCTGAAGCGGGAAATACCGATTGCTCAGCGCTGCAGGCACTTCAGCTTTGCGCCAGAGGACACGCACCTCATTGTGGCTTGCGGCCCCAACAACTCGCTGCTGGTGCTGGACTACGTGACCGGGCAATTGATCAAACAAATCCCGGAAAGCAACAGCCCGTGGAAGGTCTTGATCGGCCAGCCCTAAGCAATCAAGCCCTGGGCAATGGGCTTGCACAACGGTTTTTCTTCTGGTGTACACCGAATGAAGCTGCCCGGCGTTAAACCTCAACACGGTGGTGTAGAACCCGCAACGCTAGAAGGAGTTCAACATGAGACGCTTTGTAGACCTGACGGCCAAATCAAATTGTGCCGAAGCCCCCGGCGATCGCATTGAATCTGTGCAAAACACCTGGACAAAGGCCTTGCGCACCGACCACGGCCCGCAGCGGGACGCCTTGATCTGCCAGTTGGCTGAAACCGTGGACGAGCTGGCCATGCTGTACCCCAACGACAGCAAAACGCAGTTGTGGCGGGGCATTGTGCTGTGTGGTTACGCCAAGACCGTGGGTGGTTTGGTCTGCCTCAAACTGCTGCAAACCGCAAAAACATCATTTGAAAAGGCCATTGCCCTCAACCCAAAAAACGGGCCTGCCCACCTGTACCTTGGACTGTTGTACCAACGCGCGCCCGAGGCGCCGTTTGGCTTTGGCGATGAGACGCGGGCCCGGGCGCTGCTGGAGCAAGGGCTTGCCCTCACCCTGAGCGGCACCAATGCAGCGCAAGCAACACAGGGCGGCGGATTGTCCTCGAAGGCTTTGTAACCCCCCCCAAACTGGGAACCTTCGAACCCCTTAGCACTCCAAAGCGAAGAGTGCTAAAATCACTCACAAAAATGGGCTGCCCATCCGGGGGCCTCCATGGAGCATTTTGCGGAGTTTTCGAAAATGACCACCACTGCACTTGCATTGACCAACCCAGCCGCCAGCAGCCATGCTGTGGCGCTGCGCGACCCTTGGGCACTTGTTGCACGCGGGCCCTTGGGCAATCTGGATGCCTACATTTCTGCTGCACATCAAATACCCATGCTCACCCCCGAGGAAGAGCAAGACTTGGGCGAGCGTTTGCAGCGCGACAATGATCTGGAAGCCGCCCGTCGCCTGGTGCTCAGCCACCTGCGGCTGGTGGTGGCTGTGGCCCGCCAGTACCTTGGCTATGGCCTGCCCCACGCCGACCTCATTCAGGAAGGCAACATTGGCCTGATGAAGGCCGTGAAGCGATTTGACCCCACCCGAGGCGTTCGCCTGGTGAGCTTTGCCCTGCACTGGATCAAAGCCGAAATCCACGAGTACATCATCCGCAACTGGCGCATGGTGAAAATGATCACCACCAAGGCGCACCGCAAGCTGTTTTTTAACCTCAACAGCTTCAAAAAGTATGGTCAAACCCTTTCGCAAGATCAAATTGCTGAAGTGGCAGCCGAGCTGAATGTGCGGCCCGAAGACGTCGCCGACATGGAGCGCCGCATGGCCGGCAACGAATTCAGCCTGGACCCCGTGATTGATGTGGACGGCGAAGAAACCGCACACAACCCGGTGCGCTACCTGGCAGCCGATGGTGCCGAGCCCAGCGAGGTGCTGGAAGCGGCGAGCCAGGAACGTTTACACAGCGAGGGGCTCGACCAAGCCCTCGCCACGCTCGACGAACGCAGCCAACGCATCATTGCAAGCCGCTGGCTGGCCGGTGAGCAGGCCAAAACCCTGCATGATCTGGCCGCAGAGCTCGGGGTGTCTGCCGAGCGGGTGCGTCAAATCGAGGTGCAGGCCATGAAAAAAATGCGACTGGCGCTGTTGAAGTACGAGGGGCGTTTGGCCTAGTTGGCCAAGCCACCGCAAAAACCATAACAACAGTCATCATTTAATTCAAAAACTCACCTACACTAGGGCTTGTACGCACAAGCCCTTTTTTTATTGCTGCCCGCACCATGATCACATTGCATCATCTTGAACACTCCCGCTCACAGCGCATCATTTGGTTGCTGGAGGAGCTCGGCCTGCCCTACCAGGTGAAGCATTACAAACGCGACCCCAAAACCTATTTGGCCCCCGCTGAACTGCTGCGCATACACCCACTGGGCAAAAGCCCCGTGATTACCGACGGCGATGTGACCGTGGCCGAAAGTGGTGCCATTGTGGAATACCTCATCGACAAAGCGGGCGGCAAAATGCGCCCGCCCGCGGGCACCCAGGCCCACCGCGACTACACCTATTGGCTGCATTTCGCCGAGGGCAGCGCCATGCCATTTTTGGTCATGACCCTGATTTTTAACAAAATCGAGAATGCCCCACTGCCGTTTTTTCTCAAGCCTTTGGTGCTGCCGATTGCACGGGGCATTTCTGCACAGGTCAAGAAAGGCTTTCTAAACCCCAACCTGGAACGCCA
>DASUEC010000276.1:0-4391 GCA_036275255.1 Limnobacter sp.
ACGCAGTCTTAAACAAACTTCTGCAGTTGCTACACGCCATACATGTAAAAAAGGGCTCTCTTCACAGTGAGCCCTTTTTATTTTGTATTCAGCAAATTGGCAAGCGCCAAAATGGCCTGCGCATTGTTGGGTGAAAAACACCGCGCAGCTGCCTCTTGGGCACCGAGCCAGGCATAACCCACATGCTCCTGCGCATGCAGTGCAGGAATACTGGCCTTTGGCAAACACACGGCAAACCAATGTTCGGTGTTGTACAAGGTGCCTGGGGGGTAGCGATGCCTCCAATGTTCAAAGATCTCGTACTGCAACTGGTGAGGCCATGGGCGCAGCCTCCATGGCTGCAAGAGCAGCGCCGGGTCACTGCCCTTCACCGGACTGTCTGCACAGGGTTGGGCTTCAAAGCCCGTTTCTTCACGGAGTTCACGAACAGCCGCCTGCAGCGGAGGCTCTTCAAGCCAATCCAGACTACCAGTCACCGACTGCCAGTAACCTGCCTTGTCGGCACGCTCGATCAACAGAAACTCCCCTGTCGGGCTATACATCACCACCAACACCGACACGGGGATTTTATTGCCACTCACTGGCGAGCCACCTCAAGCCTGGGGTTTGGCTTCAAGCTGACGCAAACGAATGTGCAACTCGCGCAATTGCTTTTCGTCCACAGGGCTTGGCGCTTGGGTGAGCAAACACTGGGCCCGCTGTGTTTTGGGGAATGCGATCACGTCACGAATGCTCTCCGCACCGCTCATCATGGTCACAATCCGATCCAGACCAAACGCCAAGCCACCATGGGGAGGTGCACCGTACTGCAAGGCATCCAGCAAGAAGCCGAACTTTTGGCGGGCCTCTTCTTCAGCAATGTTCAATGCACGGAACACCTTGCTTTGAACAGACTCTTTGTGAATGCGGACAGAGCCACCGCCCAACTCCCAACCGTTTAACACCATGTCATAGGCTTTGGCCAAACATTTGCCGGGGTCGGTGGCTAGGTAATCCTCGTGACCGTCTTTGGGGCTGGTGAAGGGGTGGTGGCATGCGACCCAGCGACCAGCATCTTCATCAAGCTCGAACATCGGGAAATCAACAACCCACAGAGGCTCCCACTGCCCCTGCACCAGTCCTTTGGATTGACCAAAATCGCTGTGGCCCACTTTCAGGCGCAATGCTCCGATCGCGTCGTTGACCACCTTGGCCTTGTCGGCACCAAAGAACAGAAGGTCCCCGTCCTGTGCCCCACTGCGTTTGAGCAACTCGCTCAACGCTGCGTCGTGGATGTTCTTGACGATGGGCGATTGCAAACCGTCGCGGCCTTTGGCCAGCTCGTTGACCTTGATCCATGCAAGACCCTTGGCACCATAAATGCCCACGAACTTGGTGTATGCATCAATCTCGGAGCGGGGAATCTCGGCACCACCCGGCACGCGCAAGGCAACCACGCGACCATTGTCCATGTTTGCAGGGCCAGAAAACACCTTGAAGTCCACGTCCTTCATGATGTCGGTCAGCTCGGTGAATTCCATTTTGACACGCAGGTCAGGCTTGTCTGAACCGAAGCGCGCCATGGCTTCACTGTACGCCATCACGGGGAAGGGATTGGCCAGCTCAACACCCATGGTTTCTTGGAAGACCTGACGAATCATGTGCTCAAACAGGTCACGAATCTCCTGCTCGGTCAGGAAGGAGGTTTCTATGTCGACCTGGGTGAATTCAGGCTGGCGGTCTGCACGCAGGTCTTCATCGCGGAAACACTTGGTGATTTGGTAGTAACGATCAAAGCCAGCCACCATCAGCATTTGCTTGAACAACTGCGGGGATTGGGGCAAGGCAAAAAACTCGCCAGCGTGCACCCTTGAGGGCACAAGGTAGTCACGCGCGCCTTCGGGAGTGCTCTTGGTGAGCATCGGTGTCTCAATGTCAACAAAGCCCTCTTTGTCGAGGTATTTGCGAATGGCCATTGCCACTTTGTACCGCAGCATGAGGTTTTTCTGCATTTGAGGGCGGCGCAGGTCCAGCACACGGTGGGTCAGCCGGGTGGTCTCGGAGAGGTTCTCGTCATCCAGTTGAAACGGGGGCGTCACCGACGCATTCAACACCTCCAGGCCTTTACAAAGCACCTCCACCGCGCCACTTTTGAGGTTGCCGTTTTCGGTGCCGGCAGGGCGAGCGCGCACAATGCCCTGCACCCGCACGCAAAACTCATTGCGCAGGGTTTCGGCCAAAGCAAACATCTCGGGCAGATCGGGGTCACACACCACCTGCACCAGGCCCTCACGATCGCGAAGGTCAATAAAAATCACCCCGCCATGGTCCCGGCGACGCTGCACCCAGCCACACAAGGAGACGGTTTGGCCCAGGTGAGCCGGTGACACATTGCCACAATAATCAGTGCGCATTTTCATGAGGTTTTTTCTGCATTTGAGATGGGTTGATTTGGCGTGGCCGTTGTGGGTGCAACCACCCCCAGGGACACAATGTACTTTAGCGCCTCATCCACATTCAGGCCGGACGGACGCAATAACTTTTTGGGCACCATGATGACGTATCCAGACGCCGGGCTGGGCGATGTGGGCACATACACGGAAACCACGTCATCGTTGCCCAGCTGACTGAGCAGAACATCGGGGGGTTGACCCGTGACAAAACCCAGCGCCCACACGTCAGGGTGAGGATAAGGCACCAGGACAGATTCGGAAAAGGCTTTGCCTGAAGAGGTCAACAGCGTATCGGAAACCTGCTTGACGCTGGTGTACACCACCTTGAGCAAAGGAATGCGGGACAAAACCCGGTCGCCCACCCTGAAGAGCCAAGCACCCACAAAGTTGGCTGCCAACACACCGGTGCCCAGCAACACGGCCGCGGTGAGCAGCACGCCCAAACCTGGAATGTGAAAACCTAGCCAATGGGCTGGGTGCAAGGCTTGGGGCAGCAGGAGCAGCGTCTTGTCCATCAGGCCCACAACCGCGTAGAGCACCCAAACCGTGATGGCCAGGGGAATCCAGATCAGAAGGCCCGTGAACAGGTACTTGCGCAAGGAGGACTGGTTTTGCAACATGCCCCCTAGCTGGCGTCTGCCGTGGGCGCCGGGCTGCTGGCAGCAGCAGGCACCGACTCAGGCGGTTTGCTGGTCGATGAAGACGCCCCACCCCCATTGTTGCGAAAATCGGTGGCGTACCATCCAGAGCCCTTGAGCTGAAAACCTGCAGCAGTCACTTGTTTTGCAAAGTGCGGCTGACCGCAACTCGGGCATTCGGTGAGTGGCGCATCACTGAGTTTTTGTAACACGTCTTTTTCAAAGCCACAGGCTTGACAGCGATAAGCATAGATTGGCATTTGAACTCCACCTGCTAAAAAGCAACGAAAAACCACTAATTATAAGCGCTTACTTACTTTTTCTCCAAGATCGGGGGGCTGCGAACATAAAAAAAGAGCGCTCCCCTCCCAGGGAAACGCCCTTTGTGTCGACGGAGCAGGCTGCCCTTTTGGAAATCAGCCCAATGACACTAAAACAGCTGCCGCCCCCCCTCTAGCAAGGGGCGGTTTGTTGAGCCCAGGCTCTTTTAGGCGGCCTGATACCCTGCTTCTTTTTGTGGCTTGTCCTGCATGCTCCACCGGTTGGCGCGCTTGAATGTGCCCAGGTCATTGAAGCGAACACCGTTTTCACGCATCACTTCATGCGCCTTGGCGGCCGTCATCTGGCGAATGTAAAACGGGTCGCGAACCACGAAATGATGAATGGCGTGGGTGGAACCAAAGTTGAAACAGAACAGATGGGGAATGACAAACCACTTGCTGTTGAGAACCTGGCATTGCTGGACAAAATTGCCATCCTCAATGTCGCCAAAATAGTGCATGTTCGAGCTGATGAAATTGATGCTGAACGAGCGCAACAGATTGGGGGCAAAAATCAACACAGCAACCGTGTTGGCCGCGGCCACGAGCTCAGCATTTACGAACGCAGGCCAAGGCACGTTGTAGCCCACAGCCCATGCAGCCGCCTCAATCGCCCAATACGCCACATAGGCATGAAAACTCACCCAGAAGGCCGACGCCAGGGGGAAGTTACCAGCGGCGCCTTTCATCAGCGCCTTCAAGCGGTATTGCTTCGGAATCTGGAAGATTCGAAGCACCACGCTCAACTCAAGATCAAGCATCATGAGCAAACGCAGCGGTGTGAACTTCTCACCATTGGTGATCGCACGCTCCTCAAGATCTGTCGCGGTGCCAGAGTGTTTGTGGTGATGCAAATGCAAGTGGCGGCGCGCCCAGGGGTTGATGGTGCTTGGGCGGCAAATCCACACCAGTGCCATCATCAGGTTGTGCATGAACTTGTTTTTACGAAAGTACATGTAGTGAATGAGGTCGTGCTCCAGCTCGTGGGTGAAGCTCAAGAA
>DASUEC010000277.1:0-5259 GCA_036275255.1 Limnobacter sp.
TGGCTGCATTCAAGGCCAGCAAGTTGGTTTTCTCGGCAATTTCTGTGATTGTTTTGGTCACGTTGCTGATTTTCATCACGGCCTGATTAAGCTCTTCGATGTTTCTCTTGGCGTCCAGCACCACCTCAGACACCTTTTGGGTGGCTTGCGTGGATTTGTCCATGCATTGTGTGCCGGTGGCCACCACATCCATGGCATTTTTGGCATGGTTTGAGCTTTTGCCCGTGGCTTCGGAAATTTCGTGCACCGAGACTGACAACTCCTCGAGCGCGGCAGCAACACTGTTGATGCCATCCGATTGCTGTCGTGATCGGTTCATCAGGTTCAGGGCCAGCTTGCTAAGGTTTTCGGCGTTGTTCTTGACTTCGGATGAACCAGACACAACGTCGGCAATGATCGCGCGCAAATTCACCTGCATGCTCCTGAAGGCGGTTTGCACTTGATTGAATTCGCGGATGGGTGAACCGCGAACCTCATGCCTGAAATTGCCTTCCGCCAAGGCTGCAAATGCTGCAAGCAAGTCCTCATTGGCCCCTTGAACACGCCCCTTGATCCACCACAGTCCACACGTTGCAGCGACAAAAGACGCGATCGCACTGGCCACACTCAATGCGGGAATATTGAAAACTGAAAGCAGCGCAATCAACACCGGTAAAAACGCTGCCACAATCAAATCAACCATGAAAGGGCGACCCTTGGCAACCGGTGTAAACGGGAAGGGCGCTGCTCCTGAATTGACTGCCCTGTAGAGCGCTTCCGCCTCCTGCTTTTGCTGATCGCTGGGGCGGGAGCGCACCGACATGTATCCGACTTTTTGACCGTTCTCGGTCAAAGGGGTCACATAGGCGTCCACCCAATAATAACCACCGTCCTTGCAGCGGTTTTTCACAAAACCCTTCCAGGGCTCCCCACGGCGAACGGTCTCCCACAGGTCCTTGAAGGCATCCCTGGGCATGTCGGGGTGACGAACCACGTTGTGCGGCTGTCCGACCAGCTCGTCGAGGGAAAAACCAGAGATTTCGACAAATGCCGGGTTGGCGTAAGTGATTCGACCTTTCAGATCCGTTTTGGTCACAATTGGAACCTTCGGATCCAGCAGCCGTTCATGTCCATGCGTGGGCAGTGCCATGCGTGCTTTTCGGCCTTTCAGTTCAGGTTCTGTGTGGGGCATGATGATGTGGATGTACCAGAGTGAATTTGTACATCCACATCATAGGCAGCCAGATTTAAACATCACCGCTCTAAAAGAGCACGAAATTTACCTCAATTTGAGGGATGGCGATGCAGCCCAAATTAGTGTGCGGTGTTTTGCCCAACCACAATTACCTTGGACTGAAAGCCTTGAATGATGTCCTGACCTGCCGCCACAGCCTGCATTGGCCAGTCTGGATACACAGCAGAGACCATGAGTGCAACAAACATGAACTTGTACATGAACCATTCACCTTGAAAATGAATACAGACATCCTGTTGACGATTTCGACCTTAGGGTGGCCGCTGAGGATCGCGCAATATGGTGGGGGTCACTCTGGGTAACCCCAAATTCATTCATGAATTTAAAATACGCATAATTTGTATTATGTAAACTAACAAAAATATTTGGATCTCGCTTTTGCAGAAAGACCCTTTTCTGATGCAGCTTCTGCACGGCTGAATCCGGACGGGATTGTGCATGGGTATTATCAAGATTGGCTGTTAACTCACCGGCATTTCATGCGCTCAAGTCTTTTGTCATTTGCATTTGCAACCGTGGTCAGTTTGGCAATCAGCAGCACCGCGTTTGCAGAGCATCGCCTGGTGATTGAGTTCAAAGACCCTGCCCGTCTGCTTTCGGGCAAGCATCATGCACCGCGCGTTCAGGCGCAAGGCGTACGCATGATGGCCGCCGCGGTGGATGAGCTGGCAAGGGTTCACCGTTTGCAGGCCTCCATGGTGAGACCGTTTGGTCACCATGGCGCTGTGGTGAAAGTTGCTGAAAGTGTGGATGCGGATGTGTTGCTCCAGCGCCTGGCCAGTGATCCTGCCGTGAAAGCCGTCGCGCTTGATCGTCGAATTCGCCTGCATGCCCAATCGCCCGTGGTGGGCTTTCTTAACGCAGTGGACCCGTCGCGGCGCAGTCGTTCCTGGTTTCATCAAGATCTGCAGTCTCAACCCGCCTCCATCAACACCGGTGCAATGTGGGTGCGTTTTCATGGCAGCAGCCCGAGCGTTGTGGCCGTGCTCGACACGGGTGTGTTGCCCACACACCCCATGCTCCAAGGGCATTTGTTGCCCGGTTATGACTTTGTAACAGACCCGGCAATTGGTGCTGATGCACAGGGCGTCTCCCCCAGCAACAGTCGGGACAGCGACCCAAGCGATCCCGGGGACGGGGTGTCGTTTGCTGATTTGGCAGCGGATCCTGCCTGCAGTGGTGTCAGCGTGTCCAGTTGGCATGGCACCTTTGTCAGTGGGCTGCTTGCCGGCAACCCAATTCCCGCTGAAGGCATTTTTTCGGTCAATTGGAATGCGTCAATTTTGCCGGTTCGCGTGCTTGGCAAATGCGGTGGCTTCTCAAGTGATCTTGCAGATGGCATTCGCTGGGCTGCGGGGCTTGCAGTGGCTGGTGCCCCTCAAAATCGCTTTCCTGCAAAGGTGATTAATCTGAGCCTTGGGGCCGAAGGTGCATGTGTGCCCTCCATTGAGGGTGCAGCAATTGCCGATGCAAGGCGCGCAGGCGCCCTTGTTGTGGTTGCAGCGGGCAACGATGGGTCCACTGTGGATTCACCGGCCAATTGCCCTGGTGCTTTTGGTGTGGCAGCCGTTGACCAGGAGGGTTTGAAGGCCAGCTACAGCAACTTCGGGGCGAGCATACAGCTGACTGCTCCAGGGGGTGATTCGGCGTTTCCGATATGGAGCGCGAGCAACAGCGGCACTTTTGCCCCATTGACCAACACCTACAACACCAAGGTCGGCACGAGTTTTTCGGCCCCCATGGTGGCTGCAGCGGCCTCTTTGTATTGGTCACTTAACCCGTCAGCCTCGTTGGCTCAGGTGGAGTCCGCCATCAAATCGACGTCACGGCCCTTCCCGGCCCTCGGCAATCGCAGCAGCTGCACTGCCGACCAGGTTGGCCTGGCCTGCAATTGCACCACGGCCTTGTGTGGTGCCGGCATGCTTGATGTGGCCAATCTGATTGATACCCTGGCCAGTGGGGGGTTGACCAACCTTTTCTCGAACAGCGGCAATGTGATTGCCCCCGGCGCTTCACGCACTTTTTCATCGGAGGGTTCGATCAACAGCTCAGGCCAACCGGTCGATGGCGTGGCTTTCGCCCTGGCGAACATTCAAAAGTCGGATGCCAGCGTGCCCGACCCCTCTTTGTCTGTGAGTGGATTGACAGTGGAAGTGACACCGCAGCCTGGTGTACAGGGATTTGATTTGCTGGCTGTGGTGGCCAACGGAAGAACATCCATTGCCTCCATCACCGTGGAGAATCCGGGTTCAAGCTCCCCTACGCTGCTGGCCAGTTTGTTGGCCCCACTTTTGGGAATTACAACCGACCTTGGTCAACCGGTGTCGGTGGGCGACGGCGGTGTTGGTGACTCGGGCTCGGGGGGTGCTACGAGTGCTTCCGGCGGGGGTGGTGGCGCATTCTTGTTTGCAGGGCTACTTGGGCTTGTTTTGCTAGTGGCTTGTTTTAAAACAAATTACCCCAAAAACAACGTTAGAACTGCCCCTCCAAAACGAGACATCGCTCAATGGTAAAGTGTATTTGCTGACCGAGTGGTCAGTAAATCAAGTTGTACTTTTGAGAGGTGTCCCATGAAGTCGATCCGTTCTTACCCAGGTGTCCTTACCCTGCTTTTGGTTGCCGCAGCGCTGCTGGTCAACGGTTTGGTGGACTACATCAACTACGAAGTTGCTAGCCCCAGCATTTTGGCAGCAGTGGGCTGTGTGATTTCGGTGATCACCCTGATCGCAGTATACGAGTTCAAGGCTTTCAAACAAGCCCGCAAACCCAAAAGCCTGAAGGCTTAATTGCTGCGCGCATCCGTCGGGCCTGTCTTCGCTGCGTTTTGTGCAGCGATGACAGCCTGAAGGTTTTTCTGAGTACTCAGGGTTAGGGCGTCTTTGTCCCCCAGGGCGTCTTTGCGGATGACATAGGCCTTGCTGAGCACTCGTTCTGCGTTTTTCAGGTCCCCTGCCCTGTACAGAACCACGCCAAGGTTATTCAACGACTGGCTGGTTCGTATGTCGTTTGCGCCAAAGGCGGATTCCCGGACTTCGTATGCTGCTTGATAATTCTTGACGGCGTTGTTCAGGTCATCACCCCGCATCTGCAAGGTGCCCAGAAACGTCAGGATTTCTGCCCGAATCGGCTCTGCCTTGAACTGGGGAAGACCATTGATAATCTCAGCAAGTACGCTGAATTGTTCCTGCGCTTTTTCTTCCTGCTTCAAATCCAGCAGCCCCACGGCATGGTTCATGCGGGTTTCCATGGTTCTGGGGTGGGTTTTACCCAATCGAATCTCGTAAATGATGCGGGCCCGCTTAAAGGCTTTTTCGGCCTCATTGGCATTGCCCTGCAGAGCGTGGTAGGTACCCAATGCGTCTTGGACAATGCCGGCTGGCAAGGAATACCGGCCCAAATCCTGCTCTACCCGCGTGAGTGAGCGTGCAAACTGGGCTTTGGCTTGCTCTTGTGAGCCCACATTGGCATGGGTTTGGCCGATCAGAACCTGCAAACGCGTCCAAGCCTCTGCGGCTTCGAGATTGCCTTGGCTTGGGCTGATGTACTGGCTTGCTTCGTTCCAGGCCGACATGGCCGCTTGTGGCTCACCCTGTGCCAGGTAAGCCTTGCCCAGCGTTTCAAGAACGCTTATCCGGTTGGACTGGATGATCGGCGTGGTTAACTCGGTGCGACATGTGTCGATGGTTTTGACCAAGGGCTCTTGACCAAAGCTTTTTTCACACCGTGTTGACGCTTTGGCCTGCCCCTGTGAGTGAGCCGCGGGCAAAGCAGCAAGCAGCAAGGTGACGGTTATCAGACCGCAAGTGAACGTTTTAACTCCGCTTTGGAAGGCCATCATTGAACGTCGATTTTAGGTGAGTTGCACAAATAACTGGTTTCTGAAGAGTATTACTAAAACCAATTGATATTTTTTGAGGTACAACAAGAAACATCCATATAAATTGTCATCATGGGCCAGCATTCAAGCGTTGAAGTCACAAGCATCGAAAACCTGGGCAAGAAATTTGAAACTCTTGCCTTGCTTG